>DATCVG010000075.1:0-28172 GCA_036567085.1 Candidatus Methylopumilus sp. | reverse complement strand
TTATTTAATTTCGATGATTTTTTAAGCTGAGCCAATTTAATTACCTAAATTTGAATATATGATATCTTACCTTGTGAACGCCCATTCCGCCAACAAATGAGAGGGTTTTGATTCAATTTATTTCTTTAAAAACACGATGTTATGAAATTTCACTTAATTCAATCTGATAATAAAAATCTCATCACAGGGTATGATTTAAACTGGGTAGAAGTAAATCAAGAGCGCCATCAAACAAGTCTTATCATGACACCTAATAAACTCCTGCTCGAATGGCCAGTCAAAACCATTAAAGATATTAAAGAAAATAGTTTTGAAGCTATCGAATCTTTGAATATTGAAATTATTTTATTAGGTACTGGCAATATACAAGAACATCTTGCACCAAGACTTTTAGAATATTTTTCAAAGAAAAATATGGCGATTGAATGTATGAACAATCAATCCGCGTGCAGAACTTATAATATTCTGGCAAACGAAGAGCGCAAAGTATTGCTTGCGCTTATGCTTTAAAGATTTTTTGTTGAGAATACAAGACAGGCGTTTGTGCCCCCAAAACCGAAACTATTTGAAATCACCGTTTTCACTTCAATATTATCAATACGTTTTGTTACAATCGGCAAATCTTTAGCTAAAGGATCTAGCTCTTCAATATTCACTGATGGCGCAATAAATTTATTTTCCATCATGATCAAACTATAAATTGCTTCATTCACGCCAGCCGCGCCTAATGCGTGACCCGACAAAGATTTTGTAGAGGCAATATGAGGCATTGGGCCATATTTATTATCGGCAAAGACTGCACGAATCGCTTCAAGTTCTTTCACATCACCTACAGGAGTACTTGTGCCATGTGTATTCATATAATCAACTTGATCAATACCTTGAAGAGCTAATTCCATACAACGTTGTGCCCCTTCACCACTCGGAGCCACCATATCATAGCCGTCTGAAGTTGCCCCATAACCTACGACTTCAGCATAAATTTTTGCATTACGTGCTTTCGCGTGCTCATACTCCTCCAGAACAAGTATGCCGCCGCCGCCTGCAATAACGAATCCGTCTCGATTCGCATCATAAGTGCGCGATGCTCGATCAGGCGTTGCATTATATTTAGAAGAAAGTGCACCCATTGCATCAAATAAAAAGCTCATGGTCCAATGCTCTTCTTCGGCACCCCCAGCAAATACGATATCCTGTTTGCCGTACTGAATTTGCTCATAAGCATTGCCAATACAATGCGCACTGGTTGAACATGCCGAGCTAATACTGTAATTAATCCCTTTGATCTGCGCCCCAGTTGCAAGACATGCAGCGACGCCACTCGACATGGTTTTAGTCACCATATAAGGGCCTACTCGTCGAATGCCCTTTTCTCGAAGTGTGTCTGTGCTTTCCAACATACTCTCCGTGGATGTACCGCCGGCACCGACAATAAGACCTGTTCTGATATTAGATACAAGAGTTTCTGGAAGATTTGCATCTTGAATGGCTTCTTGCATAGCAAGCCAAGCATAAGCATGGCCTTTGGCCATGAATCGAAGAAGTTTACGATCGATAAGTTCAGAAAAATCTAAATCAATAGATCCAGCAACATGAGATCTCAATCCATGTAATTCATATTCAGGCTGAAATTTAATGCCTGAACGCGCTTGGTATAAGCTATCTTGAACTTCTTTTTTATTATTACCCAGGCTAGATACAATACCTAATCCGGTAACAACAACACGACGGGTCATGCGTCGCCTCCCATTAAATAACGATCAAAAATTATCAGTACGCGTAAACAATCCGACACGCAAATCTTTCGCATGGTAAATCTCTCGCCCATCAACTGACATTTTAGCATCAGCAATACCCATGATTAATTTACGCATAATTACTCTTTTTAAATCAATTACATAGGTAATTTTTTGCGCTGTAGGTAATACCTGACCTGTAAACTTAATTTCACCACCGCCAAGTGCACGACCACGGCCTAAACCACCTTTCCATCCTAGATAGAAACCAACTAATTGCCACATCGCATCAAGTCCCAAACAGCCTGGCATCACAGGGTCGCCTTCAAAGTGACAGCCAAAGAACCAAAGATCTTTATTAACATCTAATTCAGCAATAATCTGTCCATTATTATATTCACCGCCCTCGTCAGTAATAGAAACGATACGATCAAACATAAGCATGGGAGGTAATGGAAGCTGTGCGTTGCCCGGACCATACATCGTTCCTCGTCCGCAAGATAAAAGCTCTTCTTTTGTATAGCTATTTTTTTTAGGCATTGAGTTTATAGGCTGCTGATAAAAGATTTTATGAAAAAATATTTGTTTGATATGCAAGTATTTTATCGTGTTTTTATCTATTTACCCTGATAAATTATTACGCTACTATGAAAAACATAGTAAAACACTCAACAAACAATTTCATCTATTAGGGATTCAATATGAGCGACCAAAATCTGGCCGATTGGAGAAAGCTTGCAGTCAAACTTGAAGCAGAAATTAACAAAGTTATCGTAGGGCAAGAAAGTCCTATCAGGCTTATTACCACTTCAATTTTTGCAAGAGGGCACGTTCTCCTTGAAGGTGATGTGGGGGTTGGAAAAACAACATTACTTAAGGCTTTTACGCGCGCTATTGGGGGAGGCTACCAACGTATCGAAGGTACGATTGACCTTATGCCAAATGATCTTATCTATCACACTTATCTTGGTGAGGATGGAAAGCCTCATGTAAGTCCAGGCCCTATTTTGATGTCTGGTAGTGATTTATCAATTTTCTTTTTTAATGAAATCAACCGTGCAAGACCGCAGGTACATTCATTGCTTTTAAGAATTATGGCGGAAAAAACATTATCCGCATTTAATAAAGAACATCACTTTCCTCATATGGTGGTATTCGCTGATCGAAATCAAGTAGAACGTGAAGAAACATTTGAAATTCCCTCAGCAGCGCGCGATCGTTTTATGATGGAAATACCTATCCTCATCCCGAAAGCTGATCAGATGATGAAAGATTTAGTCTTTGAAACTAAATTTCATAACGCAGATAAATTGATTGAAGAGGTCAAACCTGATCTTATTAAATTTAATAAGCTCAATGAGCTTTCAGAAACAATTCAAGAAAATATTAAAACGACAGAAGCATTAAAAAATTATACGCTTCGTTTATGGAAGGCTACAAAAAATCCTGGCGATTATGGTATTAAATTATCTGATATTGATATGAAACGATTAATCGTATCAGGTGCTAGTCCTCGCGGTATGAGTATGACGATAAAAGCAGCACGTGTAAATGCATGGCTCAATGATCGAACATCAGTGACTCCTGCTGATATTCATGCAGTTTTCCACGAAACTATAGCCCATCGACTCGTATTTAACCCTGTTTATGAAATGAGAAGAACGATCATTGCGCGGGATTTAACTAATGGCATTTTAAACGTTATCAACGCACCTTAAATCAGATGGTTCACTCCACCCCATTATTTGATTACCACATCGGTTGGAAATCGAGAGGCAAGCGCCCTGGTCGCCATAAAAGCAATCAGAGAGGAATGGGTATTGAATTTGCAGGACACACGACTCTTCTCTCATACCCTGATCCAAGACGAATTGATATTCGCCAATCGATCCGGGATCCTTTAGGCGAGATTCACGTCAAAATATTTAATCAACGGAGTGCGACGCCCGTCATGATTATCTGCGATTTATCTGCCAGTATGAATTTTGGTGGAAAAAATAAAAAAATAAATTTAGCTGCTGAAGTCGCGCAATCCATAGCTCATTCAGTTATAGATCGTCATGACGCTATTGGTCTGATTGGTTTTGATGACGAGATTAGAGAAGATTGTTTAGCGCCCTTATCATTTAGATCACAACATGTATTAACACTTATTCACGAACTTAAAAACTATACATCTACAAATAGATCCAATCGTGCAATAAAAGATCTTTATCAATATATGCCTCGCGAACGTTCACTTATTTTCTTTATTTCAGACTTTCACATGCCAGAAGTTGAGTTAGAAAATTGTTTATCGAATCTCATGAGGCACCATGTGGTCCCTATAGTTTTATGGGATAAAAAAGAATACATTAATCTTCCGAATTTTGGCATTGTCACAATTACCGATCCTGAAAGTGGTAAAAAAAATACACTTTTTTTAAGAAAAGAACTCAAAGAAAAAGTTGTGGATTCATTTGAAAAAAGACGTGCTGTTATTACAAAAGCATTTATGAATTTTGATATTCCTCCTTTTTTTGTAGATGACCATTTTGATGCAAATAAAATGACCGAATACTTTAATCAATTCGTAGGTGCCTAATAATCATGAAATATCATATTTTTCTCTGGATGCTTCTGCTGTCAGTTTCTTGTTTTGCTTTAGATGCTCAAGAGTGGCCAGATGTTCAAAAGGATATTATTTCTATCAAAATAAAAGAGCCGCTTCAAAGAGTAGGATATACCGTAGGGGATAAAGCAGAAAGACGAGTAGAAGTTACAATAAAAAAACCTTACGTACTCATTAAAGAGTCTTTACCTATTCCGGGTTACGAAAGAAAATATAGAGGACAGGATTTAGGGATTGTCTTAGATGCAATGAAACATGAATTAAAAGAAAATAAAATATCTTCTACATTAGTCATGGATCTTACGTATCAAATTTTTACAAATAATGTAGTCGCAAAACCTGGATTCTTACCGGCTGAATATATCCGAGTCCTAAATCCTAATGATCCACAAAAGAAAGTTTTTAAATACAGAATTCCTGAATATCGAATAGCCATATCTCCGTTATCTATTTTCGGTGCTATAAAAATTGAACAAGATATGAGCCCATTAAGAGGTGTCTTTTTTATGGACGAAAAAAGTCCTATGAAAACTCTAAAAATTTCGGGCATCATCGCGCTACTTTCTTTATTAGGCCTTATCTATATTTATAGTCAATATGCATGGCTACCAAATGCTCGAGGTGTATTTGCAAGAACCCATCGCTCAATCAGAAAAATGAAAGCAGCTCCTGCTTCTATCGAAAAAGCAATCACAGATATGCATCGTGCTTTTGATCTTGTTATTGGAAAAACACTTTTTACAGAAAATCTTGATGATCTTTATGCTAAGAATCCATCATTTAAAAATATCGATAGTGAATTACGTGAGTTTTTTAAACTTTCAACACTGGTATTTTTTAGTACTTCAAATAAAAAATATGATCATGGTGAAATACTTAATTGGGTTAAGGATTTCTCAAGGCACTGTCGAGATTGTGAGAGAAAACTTATTGTTGATAAAAAATCACTCGTAGCAGGTTTAGCTAAATGACATTTTCGTTCCCATGGGTCTTATGGTTTATTCCCATAGCTTTTATTCCACTTCTTTTTAAAGAAGCGTCTTTACAGTATTACTCATGGAATGAAATGATTCCAAAAGATCGGCTCTCAAGAATTGTGGCTATTATCCTAAAATTCATCGCAACCATGATTTTATTAGCCATTATTATTGGATTAAGTGGGCCACATTCTCGGCAAAAAGAAATTGAAAAAACAGGTATAGGTGCTCAAATTGGTTTGGTACTAGATCGAAGTGCCAGTATGGATGATCCTTTTGCAGGTAACGACCAGTCCAAAGTGGGTGAAATGAAATCAGCTGCTGCCGCCAGACTAATTACTGACTTTGTAAAATCAAGAGCAAACGACATGATTGGTATGGTCTCATTTAGTAATTCTGGCATGTATGTTTTGCCTCTGACTGATAATAAAAATGCCATTATTTCAGCCGTAAGAGCAACAGCTGGTAATGCATTATTTCAAACCAATATTGGTAGTGGTCTCACGACGGGTGCTGAATTATTTAATAAAGTACCAGACTCTGGTTCGAGAGTAATGATTTTACTTTCAGATGGAGCAGGTCGTATCGATGCTGCTACTCAAGAAAAAATTAAGGATTGGTTAGGCCGATTTAAAATTAGCCTTTATTGGATCGTATTAAGACAACCAGGTGGTATCAGTATTTTTAATACTTCTTATAAAGCAAGAGACGATGAGGCACTACCACCTCAAATTGAGTTGAATGAATTTTTTAAAACACTTCGTTCGCCCTTTCAAGCTTATGAAGCAGAAGATCCGAAAACACTTCAAAAAGCCATCGAGGATATCAATCAAAAAGAAAAGAAACCCATTAAATATTTTGAGAAAATTCCAGGTCAAGATTATTCAACTCATTGTTTTATCGTTGCAGCTCTTATGATGATAGGTTTACTGATGCTTAAATTAATTGAGGTGAGATCATGGCTTTAATCACAAAAAATCTTTTTAGTACTAAAAAACTCACTTGGATTTTTGGATCGCTTCTCTTAATTTCACTTAGTGTATTTATAAAGCAATGGATGGAATTAAAAAATATTCAAATATTTAATCGAGATATTGCTGAAGGTAAATCACCTAGTATGTTTATCAATAGTTTTGAAGCCCGTTACGCAACAGCTTATTGGCTCACAACTAAAGAAAGATATAAAGAAGCCAATATTCTTTTTACAAATCTTTTACCGATAGCTTCACCCTCTCAAAAAGCAGCCATTCAATATAATATTGGTAACATTTTCTTTAAACGCGCATTGGCGATCAACGGTACTGATATGACTGTGAAAAATGAAACAGAATATTTATTTAGGCAAGCAAAAGCGGCATATATGTTATCTATTAAGATTGATAATCATGCGTGGGATGTAAAACATAATCTCGATCGCGTACTTATGATTTTACCTGCCAATCCAACGCCGGGTGTTGGCGATTCAGATTCGCCTGGACTTATTCTAGGTAATGTTCCTGTAGGCCTGCCTTAAATCTATGAAAGTCTGGCTTAACAACATAAAATCGGGATCCAATCTCGATTTTAATACCCTATCACTCATTGTATCGATTGGGTTTATGCTGCTCGCGATTATCAATCCATCCATACCACTCAAACACAATATCTATAACTATATCTTTGTGACTGACATCTCTCAAAGTATGAATACGGTTGATATGTCTGTTATGAATAAACCCGTCTCAAGACTTGAATATATGAAGCATAGCCTTCATGAAATTATGTCTGAACTTCCCTGTGGTACAAAAGTAAGTATTGGTATGTTTGTAGGTGTGAGTGTGGCAGCCTCATATACACCTATTGAAGTCTGTGAAAATTTTGATGCTATTGAAGACACAATCGACCATTTGGATTGGCGTTCGGGTTGGTCTGGTAATTCACGTATTCGAGAATCTTTTTTTAACTTAGCACGTTTAATTAGAAGCTTTCCTGAAAATTCTCAAGTCGTTTATTTTACTGACGGTGAAGAAGCTCCAAAGCTCCACGCATTTAATACAAAAGATCTTTCTCAATTCCAAGGCGGAAATGATTGGGTAATTGTTGGAATTGGAGGTTTAAAAGGAGCACCCATTCCAAAGTTAGATGGTAAAAATCAACTCATCGGTTATTGGGCTAATGATAGCTTTGCATTACAACCAGGTATTGCACAAATTTCTGAGGCCAATATTGGTACTCGAGATGATAATGTGGCAGGTGGCGAGAGTGATCGCTATATGTCTAAATTAGACGAAGCCTACTTAAAAGATATTACAAAACAAATTAATGGGATTTATGTAAGAGGTGATTCCATTTTAAATATCTTAAGTGCAATGAAAAAACAAAAACCTGCTTGGCAAGATACAGCTGACTTTCATCTTAAATGGTTTTTTGCCTCACTCGCAGGTATTATTTTTAGCCTTCGATTTATTTCGATAAAACAAATAAAGCAATATGTCATTAAGCGTAGAAAATAAATTCATTATTCTTGATAAAACCTCTACGATAAAAGTTGAAGGTGATGATCGAGTTCAGTTCTTGCAAGGCCAATTAACTCAAGACATCAATCTCATTTCACAAAATAAAGCACTATACGCTGGCTTTTGTAACTCCAAGGGAAGAATGCTGGCATTTATGTTGTGTTATTTAAATCACGAATCAATCCACATACAAATAGATAGCTCTATTCAAGAATTTATACTTCAAAAACTTAAGATGTATATTCTTCGCTCAAAAGTATCTCTAAAGCTAGCTAATGAAACATTCTTATGTATTGGTTTTATCGGTTCCAAAGCGCTTCTTACAAAAAATATTCAACCTCCAAAAAATTATTTAGATATCATTCACTCAGATGACATCATGATTATGCGTTTAGGAAAAGATGATAGATACCAACTCATGGGAGAAACTTCTAAAGTGAATGAATTCATGAAACTTAACTTTTCGGAATATTTATCCATGAGCTTTGATGATTGGAATAATTTAAATATCCTAGATGGCATTCCTGATATTTACCCAATGACGCAAGAAGCATTTATTCCACAATCTTTAAATATGGACTTAATCGAAGGTATTAATTTTAAAAAAGGTTGTTATACAGGACAAGAAATTGTTGCTCGAACACACTATCTAGGAAAAGTTAAAAGACGGATGTATCGTGCTTTTCTTAAATCACGAGCGGATCTTATTCCGGGTGATCTAATCTTAAATAACAAGGGTGAAGAAATTGGTCAGCTTGTGAGAGCAGCCAATGAAAATAATGAAAAAACAAATATGCTGATTGAATTAAGAGTTGATCAAGCGCACGAAGCACTTTTCATAAATAGTCAATTAATTGAAATTTTTTTAGAGGACCAAAAAAGATTTGATTAGTGTTTGGCTTGTGAATTACTTGAAGTGTCAGTTTCCTTTTTATCTTTTTCGTGATTTGTTACTTGGAAAAAGATTTCATCCTGCTTAATCATACCAAGCTCATTACGAGCTCTCTCTTCAATCGCTGATAAGCCTTGTTTAAGATCTGCTACCTCAGCATTGAGTACATTATTTCTTACTTGATTATCCATATTTATTTTTTTCTGAGCTTGAATTTGATGATTTAAACTCCATACACGTAACCAGCTTCCTTTACCAAACCATAATGGGTATTGCATTAACGCTACCAATACTATAAAAATAATAGTTAAAGATTTCATATTATTTATTCAGTTGGTAAAAACAAGAAAGGCCTGCGAAGGATGAAGCTAATCCAAGCTCCTCTTCGATACGAAGGAGTTGATTATATTTAGCAATACGTTCGGACCTTGAAAGTGATCCAGTTTTAATCTGTAATGCATTCGTCGCCACCGCCAAATCAGCAATCGTTGTATCTTCAGTTTCTCCTGAGCGATGAGAAATGACAGCGGTATATCCTGCTTTTTTAGCCATCGCAATAGTTTCGAATGTTTCAGAAAGTGTGCCAATTTGATTTACCTTAATTAGAACAGAATTAGCAACTTTGCGTTTAATACCCTCATCTAAAATTTTTGGATTTGTTACAAAAAGATCATCGCCTACAAGTTGAATATGTTTACCTAATCTTTGTGTTAATACATGCCAACCATCCCAATCGAATTCACTCATACCATCTTCAATACTAATGATTGGATACTTATCACACCATGTCGCAAGATAATCTGTAAAATGTTCACTTGATAAAGATAAATTTTCAGAGGCAAGATGATATTTACCCTCTTTATAAAATTCAGTGCTTGCACAATCAAGACCAAGATAAACATCACGACCAGGCTCATATCCAGATTGAGAGATAGCTTCCATAATCATTTGTATGGCTGATTCATTCGATGGGAGGTTAGGTGCGAAACCGCCTTCATCACCAACGGTCGTTGAAAAACCTTTTTTGCTTAATGTTTTCTTGAGCGCTTGAAAAACTTCTGCACCACATCGTATTGCTTCTCTAAATGTGGGTCTTCCAGCAGGAATAATCATAAACTCTTGTATATCAACGCTATTGTCTGCATGCGCTCCACCATTAATAACATTCATCATTGGCGTAGGTAATTGCATAGCACCTGAACCACCAAGATAACGATAAAGAGGTAAATTAGAATTTTTTGCTGCAGCAACAGCTGAAGCCATTGAAACTGCTAGAATTGCATTTGCTCCTAAGCGACCTTTATTGTCTGTGCCGTCTAATTCAATCATAGTTTGATCAATCAACATTTGGTCATCTACATCAAGACCCACTAGTGCTTTTGAAATTTCGGTATTGACATGCTTCACTGCATTTAAAACACCTTTTCCAAAATAACGTTTTGCATCACCATCACGAAGCTCAATCGCTTCTTTGCTTCCTGTAGAAGCACCTGATGGCACCATTGCTCTTCCCATTACACCAGAATCTAATAAAACATCAGCTTCTATAGTTGGATTACCTCTTGAATCAATAACTTCTCGAGCAATAATTTGTTTCACAAAACTCATTCTTTTTCCTTCGTTTACAGTGAATTGTTTAGGACATCTCAATGAGGCCTGCTTTTTTAACTGATCGATCAATTTCAGCTAATAATTCAAGAAGTGCTTTCATTTTTTTAAGTGGCCATGCATTAGGTCCATCAGATAAAGCTTCTTTTGGATTGGGATGTGTTTCCATAAAAATGCCTGCGATACCGGCCGCAACTGCTGCTCTTGCAAGAACGGGTACGAATTCACTTTGTCCACCACTCTTGTCTCCATGGCCGCCTGGTTGTTGCACTGAATGCGTCGCATCAAACACAACAGGACAATTCGTTTCTCGCATAATAGATAAACTTCTCATATCTGACACAAGTGTGTTGTAACCAAAAGATACGCCTCGTTCACAGACCATAATGTTATCTAGGCCACCGTTAGCTTCCTTAGCTTTTGTAACAACTTGTTTCATATCACCTGGCGCTAAAAATTGACCCTTCTTAATATTTACAGGCTTACCTGAAGTTGCAACAGCAGTAATGAAATCAGTTTGTCTACACAAGAAAGCAGGTGTTTGAATTACATCCACAACACTTGCAACTTGTTCAACTTGAAATTGATCATGCACATCTGTAAGCACTGGGACACCGATTTGCTTTTTCACTTCAGATAAAATTCTTAATCCTTCATCAATGCCAAAACCTCTGAAAGTTTTATTTGAGCTTCGATTAGCTTTGTCATAAGAGGATTTAAAAATAAATGGAATATTGAGTGCAGCAGTCATTTCTTTTAACTGACCCGCAACATCTAAAGTCATTGCTTCAGATTCAATCACACAAGGACCTGCAATTAAAAATAAGGGGCGATTTAATCCAACATCAAAGTTGCATAATTTCATGATGCACTTCCTTTAGATTGTTTGTATTTAAGTGCGGCTTGAATATAGGCCCTAAATAATGGATGGCCTGTTCTTGGATTGGAAGTAAATTCTGGATGGAATTGACAACCTACGAACCAAGGGTGTTGATCTTGCGGTAATTCAATGATTTCACAGAGTTGCTCAAAAGGTGTTCTAGCTGAAACTATAAGTCCTGCTTTAATCAACTGATCCACATAATGATTGTTAACTTCATAACGATGACGATGACGCTCATTTACTTCAGCCCCATAAATTTTATAAGCTAAAGTACCAGATTCAATTGGACACTTCTGTGAGCCTAATCTCATCGTGCCTCCTAGATCTGAGGAATCATCTCTTTTTTCAATCCTACCCTCGGATGATTTCCATTCAGTGATTAAGCCAATTACTTGGTGCTGAGCATTTTGATCAAATTCAGAGCTGTTTGCATTTTTGAGCATGGCTTTATGTCTTGCAAATTCAACAACAGCTAATTGCATACCTAAGCAAATACCTAAGTATGGAATTTTATTTTCACGTGCAAATTGAATCGCTTTAATTTTCCCTTCTGTACCTCGTTTACCAAAACCACCAGGGACCAAAATGGCATCCATAGTTGCTAATGCTTTAGTACCACTTTTTTCAATTTCTTCAGAATCAAGATAATGAATTTTTATTTTTGATGATGTGTGTATTCCAGCATGAATCAATGCTTCTGTGAGAGATTTGTAAGACTCAGTCAAATCGACATATTTGCCTACGAATGCGATATCAATATGATGTTTTGTATGTTTTAATGCGTCGGTAATTTTATCCCAGCTTGAAAGATCTGCAGGTTTCGCCAAAATATTTAATTTATGGCAAACAATTTCATCAATCATTTGTTGATGAAGTAAGCTTGGTATTTTATAAATAGAATCTGAATCAACAGCTGAAATAACTGCTTCAGGTGAAACATTTGTAAATAAGGCTATTTTCTTTCTTTCATCATCTGGAATAGCGCGATCAGCTCTACAAATTAAAATATCTGGCTGAATACCAATCTCCCTTAATTCTTTAACAGAGTGTTGCGTTGGTTTTGTTTTTAATTCGCCCGCTGTTGAAATGAAAGGAAGTAAGGTGAGATGAATATAACAAGCATTTTCACGGCCTTCTTCAAATCCAATTTGACGAATAGCTTCTAGAAAAGGCAGTGACTCAATGTCACCCACTGTTCCGCCAACTTCAACGATCGCAACATCAGCACCATTTGCGCCATTTTTTATGTGTAATTTAATTTCATCTGTAATATGGGGAATGACCTGAACGGTCTTACCAAGATATTCTCCACGACGCTCTTTCCGAATAACACTGTCGTAAATCTGGCCTGTCGTAAAATTATTTTTCTTTCCCATACGCGCCGATATAAAACGCTCGTAATGGCCAAGATCAAGATCGGTTTCTGCGCCGTCATCGGTCACGAAGACTTCGCCATGCTGAAAAGGGCTCATTGTACCTGGATCAACATTAATATATGGATCGAGTTTTAGCATCGTTACTTTGATGCCTCTTGACTCTAAGATAGCCCCGAGACTGGCAGCTGCAATACCTTTACCCAAGGAAGAAACGACACCGCCAGTAACAAAAACATATTTAGTCATGGAGAGGCTTTTAAATAATTGCTGACGGGAGTCTATTTTACTTTAAAGCTATGTGTCTCACAATTGAAGTTTGTTGTTTATCAAAGAGGAAAAGGGATTTCAAAGGATTTTATCTACATTAATTAGAAAAAGGTATTCCTTTTAATAGATAAAGTAATCCACTGTCAATCCGTTTTGATAAAAAAACATCTCCACAAAATCTGTGGATAACTTTGTGGATAAAGATGACATAAATTTATAACTCTTGAATTTATAAGCATTTTTTTAAATCGCTTATTTTTTAAGCTAAATAAAAGTCATTTAAAATCAATGAGTTAATTTATGTCTCTAATTATATTAGGATTTTTGGTTAAAGTTAATGTAAGTTCTTAGCAGATGTGCATAACTGCACTATTTTGGGTAGCGCATCGAGCGTATTTTGATATGAAACTTCAATCACTGAATCTAAATTCATATCACGTAAGTTGGCAAAAAAAGTTGCGATTTGATGTAACTCATGAGGTGCGTTTCGTTTTCCATGGCCTAACCATGATGGGGGAATGTCAGGTGCATCTGTCTCTAACACAATAGACTCTATAGGTAATGTTTTTGCTAAAGCTTGAATGTGTGTGGCTCTTGAATATGTCATAGCACCCCCAAAGCCCAATTTAAATCCCAACTCGATAAAAGCTTCGGCTTGCTGCATGCTACCGTTAAAGGCGTGAGCGATGCCGCCCTTCACTGGGTATCGTCTTAAATTTTTAAGTACATCATCAATCGCCTGCCTTACATGCATGATGACGGGTAAATCAAATGTGCTTGCTAATTTTAATTGCGCTACAAATATTGCCTCTTGAATTGATTTGTTGTCTTTGGTAACAAAGAAATCTAAACCAATCTCGCCTACTGCGATAGGCTCATATATTTTTAAATAAGATTGCAATGTATCTAAATCATCATCTTTCATATCATTGATATACATTGGATGAAAACCCAATGCATAAAAACAATTAGGAAATTTCTTTCTAAGATTAATAACATCATCGAAACTTTTTCTATTCACTGCAGGAATAATAATTTTTTCAACACCATGATCCAGCGCCTCTTTAACAATAGCATCTTGCTCTTGATTAAACTCCAATGCATCTAGGTGACAGTGGCTATCGATAAGCATTATGAATGATCACTTTAATTTGAATCGCATTCTTAGGTCTTGACCGACCCAGCGATGATCTATGAGTGTGGTGGTAATTTTATTTTCTAAATTTTCATAATCAGGTAATGAGAACATGCCTTTAGCCTTTGAACCTAAAATCACAGGGGCATAATAAATCATAAGTTCATCAATTAAATTAGCTTTTAAAAATGCCCCATTTAAACCTTCACCTGCTTCAATCCATACTTCATTCATTTCACGTTCAGCAAGTATTTTAATAAGCGCTACTAAATCGACTTTGCCTCTATCATCTAATTGAATACATTCAATACCTAAAGCTTCTAATTGAGTTAATTTTTTTTGTTTATCGTTGGCATAAAATATAAGTAAAGGTTTTTCATGCAGGATAGCAGCATCTAATGGAATTTTTAATTCTGAATCAACTACTACACGCAATGGTTGCCGGGCATTTTTATAAAGCCTTACAGAAAGTTTTGGGTTGTCAGATAATACAGTGCCGATACCTGTCAAAATCGCGCAAGAAGAAGCTCGCCAGTATTGAACGTCTGCCCTTGCAGCTTCACCTGTAATCCATTGACTCTTACCATTATGAAGTGCAGTTTTTCCATCTATTGATACTGCAAGCTTTGTTCTGACATATGGTACTTTTTTTGTCATGCGACAAATAAAACCTATATTTAATTGTTGTGCTTGAGCTTCCATCATACCGACCTCAACATCAATATGAGCTTCTTTTAATTTTTGAATGCCTTGACCTGACACTAGAGGATTGGGATCTTGCATGGCAATAAATACTTTTTTAACTTTAGCTTTGATTAAAGCATTCACACATGGCGGCGTTCGACCGGTATGAGAACAGGGCTCTAATGTGACATACACATCGCTACCTTCAGATCTATTACCTGCTTCTTTTAGTGCCATCACCTCAGCGTGTGATTCACCCGCTTTCATATGATAGCCACGGCCTACAATCTCATTATTTTGAACGATGATACAACCAACTCTTGGATTAGGAGATGTTGTGAATAAAGCTTTTTCTGCAAGTCTCAAAGCTTCACTCATGAAAAATTGAGGTGAATATGAATTCATTTAATCAAGGTCACGCATAACATCATGGAAATCTTCAACATCTGAAAAACTTCTATAAACAGATGCGAAACGAATATAAGCCACCTTGTCCATTTTTTTTAATTCATGCATGACGTTTTCGCCTAATTCACGGGCAGTAATTTCTTTTTCACCATACGCTAAAACTTTTTGAATAATACGTTCAATCGCTTGATCTATATATTCAACAGGTACAGGACGCTTATGAAGGGCACGGCTCAATGATTGATGAAGTTTATTTCGGCTAAAGTCTTCTCGTTTGCCGTTTTGCTTCACAACTTGAGGGAATGTGAGCTCGACTGACTCATATGTAGTAAAACGTTTATCGCATTCTGAACAACGGCGACGGCGGCGAATTGAATTACCTTCGTCGTTCACTCTTGAGTCAACAACTTGGGTATCATCAGTTCCGCAGAATGGGCATTTCACTTGATGTATTTAAATCTAAATTAAGATCCGTAGACAGGGAATTGAGCGGTTAAGGCAACAACCTTAGCTTTAGTTTCATTAATCACTTTTTCATCGTACGGATGATCAAGAATATCAGCAATCATTTGTGCCACCATGTCTGCTTCTTTTTCTTTGAAGCCACGTGTCGTAATTGCAGGTGATCCGATACGAATCCCTGATGTCACAAAAGGACTTTCCGGATCATTAGGAATTGAATTTTTATTCACTGTAATATGTGCTTGGCCTAAAAGAACATCCGCTACTTTTCCAGTTAACCCCTTAGGTCTTAAATCAACTAAAAATAAATGGCATTCGGTGCGCCCAGAAATAATACGAACACCTCTTTTGCTTAATGACTCTGCCATGATTTGAGCATTTTTAACGACTTGTGTTTGATATATTTTAAATTCGGGCTTCAATGCTTCTAGGAAAGCAATTGCTTTTGCTGCAATTACATGCATTAAAGGTCCGCCTTGAATACCAGGAAATACAAAACTATTAATACTTTTTTCGAACTCAGCTTTAGCTAAAATGATGCCGCCACGAGGGCCTCTTAGAGTTTTATGCGTAGTTGATGTTACAAAATCTGCATAGGGCACTGGGCTAGGATAAACACCTGCAGCAATTAATCCTGAATAATGCGCCATATCTACCATGAAATAAGCACCCACTTTTTTTGCAATCTTTGACATACGCTCCCAATCGAAACGCAAAGCGTAGGCTGAAGCACCGCCAATAATCAGTTTCGGTTTTGATTCGATTGCGAGCTTTTCCATTTCATCGTAATCAATCTCTTCATTTGCATTGAGTCCGTATGGCACAACTTTAAAGAGTTTGCCTGATAGATTTGCAAGGGAACCATGGGTTAAATGACCGCCATGCCCTAAGTTCATACCCATGATCGTATCGCCAGGTTTAAGTATTGAAAAATAGACAGCTTGATTCGCTTGGCTACCTGAGTGTGGCTGCACATTGACATATTCAGCACCATATAATTTCTTTAGGCGATCAATTGCAATTTGTTCAACGTTATCTACAAATTCGCAACCGCCATAAAACCGTTTACCAATATATCCTTCTGCATATTTATTAGTAAGTTGAGAACCTTGGGCTTCCATCACCGCTGGGCTTGTATAGTTTTCGGATGCAATAAGCTCAATATGATCTTCTTGGCGCTTCACCTCTTGAGTGACTTGAAGTGCAATTTCTGGATCTACAATACTTAATTTTTGAGCTTTGCTAAACATGTCTTTATTTCCGCTATGTATTTAAAATGATTAGAGATTTTTGTCTCAGAAAAGTCGATATTTTATCATGGGTCTGACCTATCTTTCTTAATGAAGTTCTATCTTAGATAAAATCTAAAAGTTATAATCCTTATGAACTATATTGAAGAGAAAGGTTTATATGCATTGGACTGATAGCCAAAGGATAGCTGAGGCTTTGTACGACAAATATCCTGATATAGACCCTAAGACGATTCGATTTACTGACTTATATCAGTGGATTCTAGACCTTGAAGGCTTTGAGGATGATCCTAATAAATGTGGAGAAAAAATTTTAGAAGCTATTCAACTCGCATGGATCGAAGAGTCTGAATAAATCATGGCATTGCTTCCTAGAGAGATTTTTAAAGCCTACGACATACGTGGCATTGTGGGCAAAACTCTCACGCCTGCATTTATAGAAATTATAGGTCGCGCTATTGGAAGTGAGGCAATTGATCGTGGGCAAAAAGAGATCTCTATTGGCTTTGACGGAAGGCTTTCAGGACCCGAATTATCTCAATCACTCATCGAAGGCATACTTAAAACAGGTATTAGCGTCATTAATCTGGGTATGGTCACAACGCCGATGGTTTATTTTTCTACATTCTTTCTTAAAACTCAATCAGGTGTGATGGTCACTGGAAGTCATAACCCCCCCGAATACAATGGTTTAAAGATGGTTTTAGGTGGCGATACCTTATCAACCGAAGCAATACAGAAACTTTATACCCGTATAGAAGCAGAAAACTTTCATGAAGGTCATGGATTTGAAAAAAAATATGACATTACGAATGACTATATTGAAGCAATTAAAAATCATATTCATTTAAAACGTCCCATGAAAATTGTCATAGACTGTGGCAATGGTGTCGCAGGGGCTTATGCTCGAAAAATTTACGAAAGTATTGGTTGCTCTGTCGAAGAATTATTCTGTGATGTGGATGGCACATTTCCTAATCATCACCCTGATCCTTCTGAACCTCATAATTTAAATGATGTGATAGCGCATCTTAAAAAAAGTGAAGCTGAACTAGGTTTTGCATTTGATGGTGATGCAGACCGTTTAGGTGTGGTGACAAAAGATGGTCAAATCATTTATCCAGATCGACAACTTTTACTATTTGCTGAAGATGTCTTAAGTCGTAATCCAAATGCCACAATTATCTTTGATGTGAAATCAACGCGGAATTTATTTCAATGGATTAAAGACAAAGGGGGTAAACCTTTAATGTGGAAAACAGGACATTCTCTTATCAAAGCTAAAATGAAAGAAGAAAATGCGGCACTTGCTGGCGAAATGAGTGGACATACATTTTTTAAAGAACGTTGGTATGGTTTTGATGATGGTATCTATGCGGGTGTTAGACTTCTAGAAATTTTAAGTCGCTTTGATAATCCATCTGAAGTTTTAAATAACTTACCAATTAGTATAAGCACACCAGAGCTTCAAATTAGAATGAAAGAAGGTGAGCCTCATGCATTAATTAAAAAATTACAAACGGAAGCACAGTTCGAAAATGCACTCGAAATTATTAAAGTCGATGGATTGCGTGTTGAGTATCAAGATGGCTTTGGTTTAATGCGAGCATCAAATACAACACCGGTTATTGTTTTAAGATTTGAAGCTGACAATAAAATTGCGCTAGAAAGAATTCAAAACTCTTTTAGGAATATTTTATCTATAGCGAGTCCAGAATCTCATTTACCCTTCTAAATATTTAAGTAAGTAGTAATTTAAATCCAGCGATCACCAAAACTAAGGCTAGTGTTTTTTTAATCGTATTAACTGTATAAAACTTTATCCCGAGTGTTGTGCCAATAAGTGCACCAATCAAACCAGCCCCTATGAATAAAGGCAATTGTGTAGGTAAATTCTGAACTGAAGAGTAGTTTCCAAGCAAACCAAAGCTCGAATTAATAAGAATAAAAAGTGCGGTGATACCTGAAGTTGTTCTAGTTGAGCTCCAGCCTAAAAATAATATCAGTGGTGATAAAAAGATACCCCCACCTGTTCCAGTTAAACCCGCCAAAAAGCCTATACATGAACCAATCAAAACGGCTAAGAAAAATGGAGGTTTTTTAAGATTTTTATCGATTTTTTTAGAAAGATCGGTTACAAGAGAAACGGCTGATATGAGAAGAATCATACCCACAATAGATTTATAGATATGACTCGGTGTATTGATAAACCCTCCCAAAAATGCAAATGGTATGGCACCTAATGCAATCGGAAATAAAACTTTTAAATCAAAAAAACCTTTTCGAATAAAACGCCAGCTCGTAAATGAAGCAATAAAAATATTTAAAACTAATGCAGTCGGTTTAATCACTGTATTCGGAATATTAAATAGCGTCATGATGGCAATATAAATTGAAGCGCCTGCATGTCCCACTGATGTATACAAGATTGCGCCTAATAATAAACAGAAGCTGATTGCAAAATCGATCAATTCAAAATGCATGAACACTTCCTTATTCACTTATTAATGATATTAACTAATTAATTATAAAGCGTTTAATAGCTTTATCGGAGTAAAATACGCAACAATGCAAACAACCGCTCAATCTTCAGTAAAAGCCATAAACAAATACCGTCCTTATTGGGCGAAACGTTTTGGCACAGCCCCGATGCTTCCCATGACCCGGAAAGAAATGGACGCATTGGGCTGGGACAGTTGTGACATTATTTTAGTGACAGGTGATGCTTATATTGATCACCCAAGTTTTGGTATGGCCTTAGTCGGGCGGTTACTTGAAGATCAAGGATTCCGAGTAGGCATCATAGCTCAACCTGATTGGTCGAGTGCTGAACCTTTTAGAGCACTTGGTAAACCTAATCTTTATTTCGGTATCACTGCTGGCAATATGGATAGTATGGTGAATCGATATACGGCTGACAGAAAAATTCGTTCAGATGATGCTTATACGCCCGGCGCTATTGCAGGCAAACGGCCTGACCGAGCAGTGCTTGTATACTCTCAACGTTGTCGCGAAGCATTCGCAGATGTGCCATTAGTGATTGGCAGTATTGAAGCGAGTCTCCGACGTATTGCACATTACGACTATTGGTCTGACAAAGTACGTCGTTCAATACTGGTTGATTCTAAGGCAGATATTTTGTTATATGGAAATGCTGAACGCGCGCTCATTGAACTCACACACCGAATTGCTGATGGTGAAAAAGTAGAAGATATTCAAGATATAAGAGGTACAGCATTCTTACGTAAAAAAATTCCTGAGGGCTGGGAAGAGATTGCGTCCACACACCTTGATCGCCCAGGAAAAATTGAAACCCACGTTGACCCATATGAAATGAAAATGGGGGTTGGAAGCGATTGTGAAACTAAAGAAAAATTGCCTGAAGATGTGAAAGTCATTCAGGTTGTTCGAAAAACAAAAACAGAACGAAGTAAACAAGTGGTTCGTTTACCAAGCTTTGAAGAAGTGGTGGATAATCCGGTACTCTACGCTCACGCATCACGCGTCCTTCATTTAGAAGCAAATCCAGGAAATGCACGAGCGCTCATCCAAAGACACGGGGATCGAGAAGTTTGGTTAAACCCACCTCCTATTCCTCTTACGACAAAAGAAATGGACTATGTGTATGGCATGCCTTACGCAAGAAAACCTCACCCATCTTATGGGAAGGCTAAAATTTCTGCATGGGAAATGATTCGTTTCTCAGTCAATATTATGCGTGGGTGTTTTGGTGGATGTACTTTCTGCTCCATTACAGAACATGAAGGTCGCATCATTCAAAGTAGATCTGAAGAAAGTATCTTAAAAGAAGTTGAAGAAATTAGAGATAAAGTTGAAGGCTTTACAGGGGTCATTTCAGATTTAGGTGGTCCTACAGCAAATATGTACCGCATGGCTTGTAAATCCGAAACTATTGAAGCTTCGTGCAGAAAGCTTTCTTGTGTTTATCCTGGTATTTGTGAGAATTTAAATACTGACCACTCAGCCCTCATAGGGCTTTATCGAAAAGCCAGAAACACCAAAGGTATCAAAAAAGTACTGATTGGATCAGGACTGCGTTATGACCTCGCAGTCACCTCCCCTGAATATGTCAAAGAACTTGTTCAACATCATGTCGGTGGCTATCTAAAAATTGCACCTGAGCACTCTGAGGAAAATGTCTTATCTAAAATGATGAAACCAGGCATGGGTTCATACAATAAATTTAAAGAAATGTTTGATCGCTTTTCAAAAGAAGTCGGTAAAGAACAATATTTAATTCCCTATTTTATTGCAGCGCATCCAGGAGCTACTGATGAAGATATGATGAATTTGGCACTATGGCTCAAAGAACATGATTTTAAATTAGACCAGGTCCAAACTTTTACACCAACACCGATGGCCATGGCAACTGCTATGTATCACTCAGGTAAAAATCCTTTGCGTAAAGTGACACATGACAGTGAAGAAATACCCATTCCTCGAGCAGGTGGCGTGCGACGACTTCATAAAGCATTTATTCGTTATCATGATCCAAAAAATTGGCCGATGTTGCGAGAAGCACTACAACGTTTGGGTCGCTCTGATTTAATTGGAGACAGTAAAAAACACCTGATTCCAGCAAGACAGCCTCTATCAGAAAATCACTCTAAAAGATTGCATCAATTTGCGAGAAATAAACCCTCCCCGACAAAACCTTTTAAACGCGCTCGTTAAGCTTTAACTTCGCTCAGAAGTTAAAAGAAAATTACATGAAAAACAAAAAAATCCTTGAACTTCTTAATCAGATGGAAGTGATCGAAAAAGAACTGAATAAAGTCATTCATCAGCAAGAAATTCAATTCAATTACCAATTTAAAGGCAAGAAAGTTGAATTTGAAAGTTCCATTAAAGAGACACACACTCAAGGTATATAAAATTTTAAGACTATGGAGACGCCAAAAACTATCAAGAAAATCTTGAAAGCTATAGAAAACAGCTATCTAAATCTTAGGCACTAATTTTTATGAACTTTTTCACGAAACTCAAGACCAAAGACCTTTTGTTAATAAGGTATTTTATGAAAACTTTAGTTGTATTTTTGATATTTGTGAGTTGTTTCTCATTGGCATTAGCTAATCAAGATATCAATACCCAAAAACTTCAAAGCCAAAAACAATTTATTAGTAACATCAATCAATGTAGCAATCCTGCCCAATTAGAGCAATTCATTCAAAATGCGCTTCAAAATGTCTCTAGTTATGAAAAAAGAGCGCAACATGCTGCCTTACTCGAAGAGCTAATCAAATATAATCCTTCATGTTTTGTAGCAAGCATTAAAAATTTAGACCCAAAAAGCTGCGAAAAAATGGAAGAGTCTTATCTTAGTGAACCCTTCTTTTACCCAAGGGAAGATTTAAGAGCTTCTCTCGCAAAAGCGAAAAACTTTAAGGCGAGTTGCTTAGCAAGTTAATTTTATGAAAATTATTCGATTTATAGCGTTCATTTTCCTGTTATGTCTTTGTGGCCTCTCTCTTTCCAAAGACCTTAATGACAAACCATTCACAGGAGCACATATTGAAAAATACCAAAATGGAAATACAAAATATGAGGTTCATTATGTCAATGGCAAAAAAGAGGGCTTAGAGACTTTTTGGTACAACAGTGGGCTGAAATATATAGAAACCAATTATATAAACGATAAAGAAGATGGTGTGTGGAATCAATGGTATGAAAGTGGGCAACTTAAATTAGAAGCACATTACAAAGATGGTAAAGAGCATGGTTTATTTACACAATGGTATGACAATGGCGCAAAAAGATCTGAAGCAACTTTTAAAGATGGCAAAAAAGAAGGATATGAGACTTATTGGGAAAAAAATGGTGATGTCAAATCTAAAACCTTATACGAGGATGGTAAGCCCATAAAATAAAAATGCTACCTAGGTAGCATTTTTATTTGTCAAAAGAATTTTCTGATCTTAATTTTTCAATACGTTTATTTTCAAAGGTTCTTAAACCTATAAATGTAAAGAGTCCAATCGCAATCATGACTAAAATAAAACAGCCATAAGCTAATTGCCAAGGGATACCATTAGTCATCATTGTAAATTCAGACATGCCTCCAATACCTGCAATGATATTCACTGGCATAAAGACGACACTGATAATCGTCAATCTTTTCAAATCAATATTTTGATTTACATTAAGGAAGCCAACTGTGGCGTCCATTTGAAAATTGATCTTATTAAATAAGAATGATGTATGGCCATCCAATGAGTCTATGTCACGAAGAATTTCTTTGACATCTTCATGTTGACTCACTGATAAAAGTTTTGAACGCATCAAAAATGATAAAGCGTTTCTTGTGTCCATCACATTGCGTCTTATTTTTCCATTCAAATCTTCCTCGATGGCAATATCAGAGAGAATCGTCGCAGCCTGGCTATTTGTCATATAGGACTTCACAACCTGCTTACCCACTTTTTCTAATCTTGAGTAGACATCTTCAAGGGCGTTCGCTGAATATTCAATATCTGCTGCATACAAATCTAATAAGACATCTTTCGCTTGAGATACATAACCTGCTTCTGCACGGGCTCTTAAACGCTGAAGTCTGAATACAGGTAATTCTTCATTTCTAACAGTGAATAATATTTTGTCTTTAAGAACGAATGCCACCGTAACGTTTTTAGATTCTTTCGTGGTGTCTAGTAAGAAATTGGAATGTAGATGAATTTCACCATTATCTTCAATATAAAAACGCGCACTTGTTTCTAAGTCTGTAAGTTCATTGGGGTTAGGAATATGTGCACCAAAAATTTCTCTAGCCCATTCGAGCTGCTCAATCTCAGGCGTGACAAGATCCACCCAAATAGGCTTAGCCTTTTCAAGATCTTTTCGGCTGTATATAGGTATTTGACGTAAACGACCTTTAAATAAGTCAAATACTCGAATAACCGTAATTTGCTCTTTATTTGGAGTTTCGTCAGATACAAGATCCATACGAATGTCATCAGAAACTTCCAAAAGCACATCATCACGACGACTTGTTTCAATATGATCCCATACAATAATTCGCTCTTGCTCTATTAATGCTTCCAGAATTCTGGCGATGTCGTTAACTTCTAGCTTTTTAAGAAGCTTTTCTAATTCGGTGGAATTTTGTTTTTGAATAAGAGATTCGACAATATCCTGACGAGACATTTCTTGTCTTTGAATGAGGTTATCAACCAGATTTTGCTTAGCGAGCAAGTTTTTGATACTGGATAATTTCTTATCAATGTTATTTTTTTCTGACATGATAATTGCCTCGAATTCAGATTAAGCTTAAGGTTTCGGCAATTGTAAAGTAATAGCTATCAAATTGAAACCTTGATCATTAATAAAAATGAATTACTTATGTATGCCCTGAAAATAAGGTGGTTTGTTTATGCTGCTAGATCGAATATCAACACTTCCCCATCCCCACCCTTTTCAATAGTGATTAAAGGCTCATCCTCCAGTAATAATGCATCACCAGACTTCAAATGGTGGCCATTAATTTCCAATGCCCCTTTGATAAGATGAACATATGCTTTTCTATTATGGTTTAACTTTAAAATACCTTTCTGATGCTCATTAAAAATGCCGGCATATAAAGATGCATCCGCATGAATCAAAATAGACTGATCTCTGGCATCTGAAGACGCAATGAGGGTAAGCTTACCTTCTTTCTTTGCTTTAGGAATCGTTTTTTGCTCGTAGCTTGGCTCTATATTTTTCACATGAGGCTCAATCCAAATTTGTAATAGATGGGTCATGGCATTGCTGGCGCTATTAAATTCGCTATGCGAAACAAAGCTCCCTGCACTCATTCTTTGCACCTCATCTGGATTGATAGTTTTTATATTGCCCATGCTGTCTTTATGGGCCAACTGACCTGAAAGTACATAAGTGATAATCTCCATATTTCTATGAGAATGATCCCCAAAGCCTCCACCTTCTTCAATATAGTCCTCATTAATAACGCGAAGATTACCCCAGCCCATGTATTGAGGATCGAAGTAATCTGCAAATGAAAATGAATGGTAGCTTTTTAACCAACCATGGTCGGCATATCCCCGATCTTCTGATTTTCTGAGTCTTATCATTGATTAAATTTCTTACAATTTTTCCTGTAACGATAAATTAGCAACATTGAGAGTAATAAAATATTTGGATACCAAATATACCAATGTGTCCATGGAACTCCATCCATTTTGTAATCTGATAGCGGCCAAAAAATCGGGGTCGCAAAGAAAGCTTTCGAGTGAAATGGAAAATCGAGAATGATATGAAATGGCCAGGCTAGCATTGCTGTAGCAAATGCTCGGTTAAAACGATAAACAACATAAATGATAGGTAAGCAAATAATAAAACTATGGCCGATTGAATAGGCTGGAAAAATCCATAGTGGCAAGGAATCTAATGCAGGTTTTTCATAGTACCAGTGCCCTGTCATAAGATTAATAAACATCAATAAACCAAACGAAATAAGATCTGGCATAGCACCAAAAAAAATAGCTGTCCATGGATATCGCTTGTATCCAAACAAACCATAACCCCACAATGCGTGACTTAAAGTATCCATAAAATAAGTATAGAGTCTTTAGTAAAAAAATTGAATTTTTAATGGTGGATAAACTCTATCAAATAAGCAATAAGCTGAAATATTGCTCGATAGGCTCCAAATTCACCCTGAATGGTTTGGGGCCTTTCTTTTTAAACTTCATTTAAAAAAATATGATAAAGATTTTATTTGATAATGAATGCAGTATTTGTAAAAAAGAAATTAATTATTACAAATCAATTGCTCCTTTAGGTACTTTTTTATGGTGCAATCTTCATACTCATCAAGATATGCTAAGCAAATACCAAATTACATATAAGGACGCACTTTTAAGCCTTCATGCTATAGATGAAAAAGAGAAACTACATAAAGGTATCGATGCATTTTGTCTTATTTGGAAACATTTAAAAGGATGGCGCTTTTTAAGCCTTATTATCAGACTTCCTATCATTTACCCTACGAGCAAAATAGCTTATCAATATTTTGCAGCGTGGCGTTTTAAAAAACTTCATTACTGTCGAGTGAATTAATTGGCATTCATTATTGGAATTGATGGTTGTAAGTCTGGTTGGTTTTCAGTTTGGGAAAATCAAAGTGGAAATATTGAGTCATCTATTTTTACAAATCTTAATGACTTAAATAATTTCTTTAAAGATGAAAATCATCTAGTTATTGGCATTGATATGCCAGTCATTCTATCTGATGAAATTCCAAGGGAAGCCGACCAATTAGCCAGAAAATTACTCAGCAAAAAAGCTTCTTCAGTATTTACGGCACCTACTCCTGAAATGTTAGAACAGCCCAACTATGAAAAAGCTTCATTAGTTTCAAAAAGACTTTTTGGTAAGTCTATGTCGCTTCAATCATGGTATTTATTTCCTAAGATTAAAGATGTGCAAACCATGATTCACCATGAAAAAATGAATTTTTATGAAATACATCCGGAGTTGAGTTTTAGGGCAATGAATAATGAAAAAGTTATTTTGGAAAGCAAAAAGACCTTTGAGGGTTTTAATATAAGAAATTCATTATTAACTACACATTTTAAATATTTTAATTTTGATGAAATAAGGATGCAATATCCAAAAAAAGATGTCATGGATGATGATATATTAGATGCACTTGCCGTATTATGGAGCGCAAAAAGGATTCAATCCAATGAAGCTTCATTTCTACCCCAAGCCCCCAAAAAACCAAACATGCAAATTGCTTACTGATGGCTTACTTTGTAAAAATTATTATCGCTACTTTAGTGATTGTATTAGTGACTGAATTAAGTAAAAAAGATACTAAGATAGCAGCACTCCTCTTAGCGCTCCCAATTATTTCATTTACTGCATACACTATGATTTGGTTTGAAAGTAAAGATACTGAAAAGATTGCTCAACTGGCTAATGAAAATTTTATTTATGTATTGCCAGTGATGCCTGTATTACCCTTATTTAGCTGGTTATTAAAAAACCAGTATGGTTATTTTACTTCTATGCTATTAGCTATCATGATCATGACAATACTTTTTTATTTGCTCCAAAAAATACTATAAGTATGGGACTACTCTCAAACATTTTTAAAAAAGTTTCCTATAATCATTAATAGTAATTGAATATAGTCCTTTTCATCAATATTTCTCAGGTTATCTATATTTTTCCTCATAAATTCCAAAATTACTCATAATTAAATGATGAAATATAAAAACGCTATTTCACTTGGAAAAAAACAAAAATTAGTTTTTTTTATTAGATTATTTATATGAAAACTCTAAGACTTATTCTAGGCGATCAGCTCAATCCAAACCATTCCTGGTTTAAAACCACAGACGATGACATATATTACGTTTTAATGGAAGTGAAGCAAGAAACAAGTTATGTTCTTCATCATGCACAAAAAATTATAGCTATATTTGCTGCCATGAGAGATTTTAAGAGATTTCTCTTAAAAAATAATCATCACGTGATTTATATAAAAATAAATGATAAAGACAATCAACAATGTTTTAAATCTAATCTTAATGCCTTACTTAAAGTTCACCATATCCAAAAATTTGAATATCAAGAGCCAGATGAATCAAGATTAGATATAGAATTAAAAAATTTTTGTAATGAAATTTCTATACCATCAGCATGTGTCTCATCAGAACATTTTTATACAAGCCGTGATGAAGTTAAAGAGGTCTTTAGAGATAAAAAACAATGGCTCATGGAGTCTTTTTATCGTTATATGAGAAAAAAGCATCACATTCTGATGAATGATATAAATGAGCCAATCGGTTCAAAATGGAATTTTGATAATGAGAACAGAAAGGCATGGAAAGGAACACCCAAGACTTTTAAAGATACTCGACCCATACATAATCATAGCGTTCTATGGGACGAAATTTGTAATGCTGACATAAAAAGTTTTGGAGAAAATAATGCATCTCACTTTCAATGGCCATTAAATAGACAGGAAGCTTTAAAACATTTTGATTTTTTTCTAAAAAATATATTGATCTACTTCGGTGATTATCAAGATGCGATGCATAAGGATGAGACAAGAATGTTTCATTCATTAGTTTCTTTTGCCCTGAATACAAAAATGTTATCGCCTCATGAGGTTATTTTAAAAGTTGAGCGTTCATATCACGATAATCAAATATCTATCAATACTGCTGAAGGTTTTATTCGACAAATCTTAGGTTGGAGAGAATACATAAGAGGTTATTACTGGGCAAATATATCATCACTAAATAATGAAAATTATTTTAATCATCAATTGCCGGTACCGAGTTGGTTTTGGAATGGTCAGACCCAAATGAATTGTCTTAAATATTCTATTCATCAATCCTTAAATGAAGCCTATGC
>DATCVG010000074.1:0-3369 GCA_036567085.1 Candidatus Methylopumilus sp. | reverse complement strand
TACCTAATCTAACCATTGGACCTTTAGTGTGCGAAGCGATTCGTCCTGTGACGGATGCCATCATTGATGTGCATTTAATGGTGAAGCCTGTGGATCGAATTATTCCTGACTTTGCAAAAGCGGGTGCTAATATCATTACTTTCCATCCTGAAGGTTCAGAGCATATTGATCGAAGTCTTTCATTGGTGCGTGATTCAGGTTGTAAATCGGGTTTGGTATTTAATCCAGCCACCCCACTCGATTATCTTGATCATGTGATGGATAAAATTGACATGGTCTTACTTATGTCAGTAAATCCAGGATTTGGCGGTCAAAAATTTATTCCTGAAACGCTCAATAAACTTAAAATCGCACGCCAAAAAATCGATGCTTACTATGAAAAAACAGGCCGTCAAATTTGGTTAGAAGTCGACGGTGGCGTGAACGCCAATAATATTGCAGAAATTGCAAAAGCAGGTGCCGATACTTTTGTGGCAGGCTCTGCTATTTTCGGCGCAGGTAAAGATACCGATCCTAATCGTTACGACACCGTGGTGAAATCATTACGCGCATCGCTTGCATCTCTTTAATTAAAAAAACATGAAGAAGCTTAAAAATAGCTTCTTCATGTTTCTATCATGACTACCTTAATCACATCAGATCAATTTAATGCTTATAAGAATGAAGGATTTAATTTCATTCCATTGGTGAAATCTTTTGATGTCGGTCATGAAACACCTTTATCCATTTATCAAAAGTTAGCCAACCTTCCTTTTTCTTACCTTTTAGAATCTGTGGAAGGCGGTGAACGCTTTGGTCGTTATTCGATTATTGGACTTCCCTCTAAAAAAAGAATTGTGATTCGCGATGATGTGATCGAAGTCATTGATCAAAATAAAGTCATTCAAAAAGAAGTCACACACAATCCACTTGATTTTATTCAGGAATATTTAACTCAATTTAAAGTGCCAGCTGATATTGAATTACCTCGATTCGCAGGCGGACTCGCGGGATATTTTGGCTATGAAACGATTCAATACATTGAATCTCGTTTAAAGCATAAAAAAACAAAAGATATTTTAGGTGTACCTGATATCTTACTCATGTTGTCCGATGAGCTTATTGTGGTTGACAATGTGGCGCGTAAAATTTTTATTGTGAGTTATGCGGATCCATCCATTCAGCATGCCTATGCATTAGGCATTGAAAGATTAGATAAGCTTCATGATCAACTTCATCAATCGATTGAAATTCAAAAGCCTCAAACATCGAATCAAACCGAAGCACATTCTGAATTTGGTGAAGATGCTTTTATGAAAGCTGTTGAAAAAGCGAAGTCTTATATTTTTGAAGGTGACATCATGCAAGTGGTGTTATCACAAAGAATGTCACAAACATTTGAAGCATCTCCATTAGCACTTTATGAATCGCTTCGCACATTAAACCCATCGCCTTATATGTTTTATTATCATATGGGTGATCATCATGTGGTGGGTGCATCCCCTGAAATTTTAGTAAGACTCGAAGATGAAACAGTAACGGTAAGACCTATTGCAGGCACCCGTCCTCGCGGTAAAACTAAAGAAGAAGATTTAAAATTAGAAAAAGAGTTATTGAGCGATCCTAAAGAATGTGCAGAACATGTTCAGCTGATGGACTTAGGTCGAAATGATATTGGACGGGTCTCTCAATCAGGCTCGGTCAGAGTGACAGATCATATGACGATCGAACGATATTCGCATGTGATGCATATCGTATCGAATGTGGAGGGTACATTAAAACCCAATATGCATGCGATGGATGTATTGAAAGCAACTTTTCCAGCAGGCACTGTGAGCGGGGCACCTAAAGTACGTGCGATGGAAATTATTCATGAATTAGAACCGAGTAAGCGCGGTATTTACGCTGGCGCTGTAGGTTACTTAGGTTTTGATGGCGACATGGATGTAGCAATCGCCATTCGAACAGGTGTGATTAAAAACAAAACGCTTTATGTGCAAGCAGGTGCCGGTATTGTTGCAGATTCCGTACCGCATAATGAATGGGTTGAAACACAAAATAAAGCAAAAGCGGTATTACGTGCCGCAGAAATTGTGCAATCAGGAAAATAAATTATGTTACTCATGATTGATAACTACGATTCATTTACTTATAACCTTGTTCAATATTTGGCTGAGCTTAAACAAGAGGTTGAGGTTTATCGTAATGACGAGATCACGATTGATGAGATCAAAAAAAAGAATCCTCAGTACATTGTGTTGTCTCCAGGCCCTTGCACACCTAATGAGGCAGGCGTTTCTCTGGAAGTTGTAAATACATTCAAAGGTGTGATCCCGATTCTAGGTGTTTGCCTAGGGCATCAAACCATCGGTCAGGCTTTTGGTGGAAAAATTATTCACGCTAAAACATTGATGCATGGTAAAACTTCACACATCCATCACACGGATCAAGGTGTCTTTAAAGATTTAAAAAATCCATTTACAGCAACACGTTATCATTCGCTCGTGATTGAACGCGCAACGCTGCCTGATTGTTTAGAAGTCACTGCATGGACAGATGATGAAGAAATTATGGGGGTGCGCCATAAAACATTACCCATTGAGGGCGTGCAATTTCATCCTGAATCAGTCCTCACCGAACATGGACATGATCTATTAAATAATTTCTTAAAAACTTATGGCTAACATAGATTCAAAAGAACTATCAGTAAAAGACTTTATGCAGTCTTTAATGTCAGGTGTGTTAAGTGATGACATTATTGAATCTTATGTTTTAGCGCTCAATGAAAAAGGTATCACTGCAGACAATATTTTTGATGCAGCAACCGTCATGCGTCAATTTGCAAAACAGGTCGACATTCAAGATAAAAACTATCTTGTGGATACATGTGGTACAGGAGGGGACGGTATTCAAACGTTTAATGTGTCGACTTTAAGTGCGATTGTGGCTGCAAGTGCGGGCGTCAAAGTAGCTAAGCATGGTGGTCGCTCAGTCTCATCTAAGTGCGGCAGCGCTGATGTGTTAGAAGCTTTGGGTGTGAATGTGAATTTAACTCCTGAAAAAGTAGCCTCACTTGTGAATGATATTGGTATTGCTTTTATGTTTGCACCCAACTTTCATCCAGCTATGCGATATGCTGCACCGGTCCGAAAAAAATTAGGTGTGAGAACGATTTTTAATGTTTTAGGCCCGCTTGCTAATCCAGCTTCAGCCACACATCAAGTATTAGGTGTCTATGAAGCATCACTCACAGAAACGATGGCGGAAGTGCTATCGAAACTCGGAAGCGAACATGTGATGGTCGTGCATGGTGAAGATGGTATGGATGAGATTTCAATTTCGAGTGGCACAAGAATTAGCGAACTTAAAAATAAATCGATCACCACCTTC
>DATCVG010000073.1:0-1962 GCA_036567085.1 Candidatus Methylopumilus sp. | reverse complement strand
AGCAGAATCAAGTCAGGCTGAAAGGCTATAAATAAATCGAGTGCACGTGTAGAGTCAGTGGTGCTAATAATCTGATGAAAACCTTCTCTGGTGAGTAAATCCTCTAATAGTTTTAGATTAGCCTCAGCATCATCGACGATTAAAATTTTGGCATTTAAAATATCAGTTTCATTCATTTATTTTTTTCCTTGAGATCCTATGAGTTCTCTCACTTTTTTATTAAACACTGCAACATCTAGTGGCTTAGTCATGTAATGAACAACACCAGCTGATTTCAAGCGCTCCATGGTTTCGGGTAAGGCATCTGCACTTAAAATCATCATGGGTATGTTTTGGAATTCTGGTTTTGATTTCACATGATTGACCAGATCTTCGCCAGAGCCATCGGGCAAGTGAAGGTCTATCAAAAGTAGTGATGGCACCATTTCTTTTAAAAAGCGTTTGGCATCCTTAATGGTCGCTACACTGTGGATACGTAAATCTTGTTGACGCTGAATAATAGCTTCCACCAATGCACGGTTACTGACATTATCTTCAACGTAAAGAATTGAGCTATTCTTAGATAAAGTAAAAGATTGTTTGTCTTGAGTATCTTGCTGTAATGTCTTGGAAGCATCACTTGCACTGGTTGCTGGAATCTCGATCCAGAAAAGACTCTTATCTTTGGCTACATCAATCTTACCATTCATGGCGAGCATAATCTGTTTAGAAAGTGCCAAGCCAAGACCTGTCCCTTCAATTTTGGTATTCTCAGCGCCCAATCTCTCAAAAGGTGTAAATAATCTTTCTCTTAATGAAGCGGGAATACCAGGCCCACTATCTTGAACCTCGATGAAGATATTATTCTGTTTGCGGTAGGCATTTAATGCTACAGAGGAACCTACTGGGCCATATTTCAGTGCATTAGAGAGTAAGTTCAATGTCACTTGTAAAAGTTTCTGTCGATTCGCTTTGGCCCAAAGATTAGGGGCAATGTTGCATTTAATTTCTATGTCGCGAATTTTTCCTATAGGTGAGATATAGTGTGTTGCTTCTTCCAATAATGCATTAATTGGAGTTGCTGTTAACTCGAAAGAAGTTTCACCAGACTCAATGCGCGCAATTTCCAAAACCTCATTAATCAGTTTGAGTAAGTGTTGTCCAGCACCTCTAATAAGCGAGACACTGTCACGTTGTTTGCCCGGAGGTATATCCTGCTCTAGTAGCTGAGCAAATCCAAGAATAGCATTGAGTGGGGTTCTGAGTTCATGACTCGTTCTCGATAAAAACATACTTTTTGAAGCACTCGCTTCCTCCGCTTCATGCCTTGCTTGGAGTGCATCGCTAATATTTTTTGCAAGCAGTTGAGAAGCTTGCTCTAACTCATAAGATAGCTGCCCGAGTTCATCTTTGCTACTCGAGGCAATGTCTAGTGATTCTGCACGTGCCAAATGGCCTGCATTATCTCGGAGGAGGCGCACTCGTTTAACAATAGTGCGTGAAAATATCCATACAGCCATAAGCGAACCTATGATACCGGCAATCGCAGCGATAAGTGTTACGGTAATATTTTGTTGACGCTGCAGAAATATCTCTTGTTGATCTTGTTCAGCTAGGAGCGCTTCCTCAGTGTTGAGCGCCTCAATTTCTTCTCTTAGTTTATCTAAGGTCGCTACTTGAGATTTAAATTTTGCAATTAATTGATTAGATGCAATGGCAGTTTCATGATGAGAGAGCGCTCTTAAATCTTCCAAGTTTTTAGTGACAAGAGGCGATATTTTAGATAGTCGCTCCTTTTGCTGATCGTTTTCGAGTCGTTCTTCTAAAGCGGCGATGATTTTTGGGAGTTTTTTTTCTGCCTCAAAAAAGATAGTAAGAAAGTGTTTGTCACCGGTCAGTAAGAAATCTCTCACCCCAGTTGAAGCCTCCATGAGTTGAGTATGAACAGTTTGAATATCACGCTGATTTTGTAATGCACGTTTA
>DATCVG010000072.1:0-29064 GCA_036567085.1 Candidatus Methylopumilus sp. | reverse complement strand
GTATTCTACGTGTGCTGTATTAATTGTAATACCGCGTGCTTTTTCTTCTGGCGCCGCATCAATTTGATCGTAAGCTTTAGCTTCTCCACCAAATTTCTTAGCAAGAATCGTTGTGATTGCCGCTGTAAGTGTTGTCTTACCATGGTCAACGTGACCAATTGTGCCGACGTTCACATGGGGTTTGGTACGTTCAAATTTGCCTTTTGCCATAATGTTATGTCCTTAATTAATTACATTCTTAAAATAATCTACTGGTGCCCATGGCGGGAATCGGACCCGCGACCTCTCCCTTACCAAGGGAGTGCTCTACCACTGAGCCACATGGGCGTGTCCAAATTCTCAATATCTGGAGCGGGCGACGAGGTTCGAACTCGCGACATTTAGTTTGGAAAACTAATGCTCTACCAGCTGAGCTACACCCGCACACCCATGGATCTAATCTCCACGTCGCCTCTTAAGAGGCCATTACTCATGGTGGAGGGGGAAGGATTCGAACCTTCGTACTCAGAGAGAACGGATTTACAGTCCGTCGCCTTTAACCACTCGGCCACCCCTCCAAACCGAACCCTAAATTATGTTGGTTTTTTTGATTTTTGTCAAACTAATGAGGGACTTATAGAAAGGGAATAAATGCAAAATAAGATGGTGCCGGATGTCGGAATCGAACTGACGACCTTCGCATTACAAGTGCGCTGCTCTACCAACTGAGCTAATCCGGCGTTATCAGGAGGCGCTACTATACCAATTTATTTAAATTTGAACTAGTTTTTTAGCTCTTAACTAGGGTCAATTTAGGTTTATTGTGTGATTTTTTTGTCTCTTTTGGGTCTATTTCCTGATCTTCTTTCACTTCAAAGAACAATCCTTCGCCGTTTTCTTTGGCATAAATGCCCTCAACAGCCGAAATAGGCAAATATAAATTTTCAGGCGCACCATTAAACCTTGCTGTAAAGGTAATTGCCTCATCACCCATTAACAAGTCTTTAATAGATTCAGGGCTTAAGTTAAGAAGAATTTTTCCATCTTTAATAAAAGCTCTAGGTGCTAGGGTATTTTGATCTATTTTTACAAGCAAGTAAGGCGTGTATTGTTCAGCAACACACCATTCATATATCGCCCTTACAAGATAAGGTTTGGTCGAAGCTGATTTTGCCATTGTTACTAAATTATTTTCTCATCGCTTTTTCTGAAGGAGTCATTGCATCAGCATAAAGTGGTCTTGAAAATAATTTCTCCGCATACTTAAGTAATGGTGCTGCTTGATTTGGAAGCTCAATACCGTAATGACCTAAACGCCATAATAAAGGAGCAATTGCAACATCTAACATTGAAAATTCATCGCTCAATAAATGCTGTTGTTTAGAAAAAATAGGGACAATCAAAAGTAAATTATCGCGCACATGTTTTCTTGCAATCTCTTTAGCTGATTCATCCGTTGATTCTAAAGCTGGGATATGGATAAATAATTGTTTTTCAAAGTCACTTAAAAATAAACGTGCTCGAGCTCTCATAACTGGATCGGCTGGCATAAGCTGAGGATGAGGAAAGCGTTCGTCAATATATTCATTAATAATATTAGCGTCGGTTAATACGAGATCTCTTTCCACTAATACTGGAACGGAGTTGTGCGGACTTAATATAGCTAAATCTTCCGGTTTATTTGCTAAGTCAACATCAACAACCTCGAAATCCATACCCTTTTCAAATAAAACGATTCTGCAACGATGGCTAAAAGGATCAATCGAACCTGAATATAATTTCATCATAATTATTTAATATCTTTCCAAAATTCTTTTTTGAGTTTGATTGTTAAAACTAATAACAACCCGAGGAATAACAAAACATAATACCCCATATGGAGTCTTTTGAGCTTTGATGGCTCTGACATAAATGTAAGGTAATTTACAAGATCCCCTACAAACGCATCATATTCTTTTACTGAAAGCGTACCTGGTTTAACGAGCTCCAGAGTATGATGCTCTTCATTTAACTTTTGATCGCCCTGTAATTTCCATAAAATATGAGGCATTGCTGTTTTATCAAAAACAGTATTATTCCATCCAGTCGGTCTAGATGAGTCGCGATAATAACCTCTTAAGTAACTATAAATCCAGTCCGCACCTCTTGCTCTTACTTCAACAGAAAGGTCAGGTGGATTTGCACCAAACCAATCCTTCGCGTCTTTTTTAGTCATTGCAATTTTCATTGGTTCACCAACTTTTTCTGCTGTGAAAAGTAAATTTTCTTTAATTAAATTATCAGATAAGCCAATATCTTTTAAACGGTTGTATCTCATGTAATTTGCGCTATGGCAATTCAAACAATAATTGATAAATATTTTTGCTCCTCTTTGAAGAGAAGCTTGATCATTTAAATCAATAGGTGCTTTATCTAATATGAGATGCTCATTCGCAAATCCAACGCTTGAATAAACAAAAATAATTATTAAAAATAATTTAGTTAAAATTTTCATTTGTAACTGACCCTTGAAGGAACTGGTTTTGTTTTATCTTTTTTACTGTAATAAGGCATCAGTACAAAAAATAAGAAATAAGTAATTGTAAAAATTCGAGCAACTACTGTGGCTTTATCAACACCGCCAATCAGTGGAATTGCATTGGAGAATTGACCCCAAACGTTGGATGGCACCGTACCTAAGTATCCAAGGACAAAGAAGCTCACAACAAATAATACAATCCATCGTTTAAACAAATTGCCTTTGTACCGAATCGATTTAACTTTGCTTCTATCTAGCCAAGGTAAAAATGCAAATGCGAGCACAGATAGTCCCATAGCAGCAACGCCTGGAAATTGAGAATTCAATACAGGTGGCACAGCTCGAAGAATTGAATAATAAGGTGTGAAATACCAGACAGGTGCAATATGGGCAGGCGTTTTTAGTGGGTCAGCAGGAATAAAATTATTTGCTTCTAAAAAGTAGCCTCCCATTTCTGGCAAGTAAAAAACAATAAGTGCAAATACAATCAGAAATACTGAAACACCGATTAAATCCTTAACAGTGTAATAAGGATGAAATGGAATGCCATCCAGTGGAATATTTGTTCTTTTATCAAGATTCTTTTTAATTTCGATGCCATCCGGATTGTTTGAACCAACCTCATGGAGAGCCACAAGATGTAAAAATACCAATCCACAAAGGGCCAAAGGAAGTGCAATCACATGAAATGCAAAGAAACGATTTAATGTTGCATCCGATACTAAATAATCTCCTCTTAACCATTCAGATAAATCTGGGCCTACAAATGGAATCGCTGAAAAAAGATTCACGATAACTTGAGCACCCCAGTATGACATTTGCCCCCAAGGCAATAGGTATCCAAAAAAAGCTTCGCCCATCAAACATAGAAAAATAGAGACACCAAAAAGCCATAGTAGCTCTCTAGGATTTTTATAGGATCCATAAATTAAAGCTTTAAACATATGAAGATAAATAACAACAAAGAATAAAGACGCACCCGTCGAGTGCATATATCTTATTAGCCATCCGAATGAAACATCTCTCATAATGTACTCAACTGATCCAAATGCCAATTCTGCATCTGGCTTATAATGCATAGTCAACAGAAGGCCTGTAATTAATTGAAGTATTAGAGTTAATAAAGCAAGTGCTCCAAAGAAATACCAAAAATTAAAGTTTTTAGGTGCGTAATATTCTGTTAGATGATTAGTAATTAAAGATGACAATGGAAATCTTTCGTCTATCCATGCCATTAATCCACCTTTAGTTTTTTTTGTTTTGATTTCTGTTTTCATACTTTTAAGTCAGCCTTATCCTTTATTGTCTTCGCCAATTAAGAGAGTGGTTTCATTTATATATTTATGTGGGGGGACTACAAGATTAATTGGGGCTGGAGACCCTTTATATACTCGACCTGCCAAATCAAATTTAGAACCATGGCATGGACAGAAAAATCCACCATTCCAATTTTCACCCATGTCGCCTTGAGTTTGTAATTTAGCAGTCGGTGAACAACCTAAGTGAGTACAAATACCAACTAAGACAAGTAAATTAGGTTTTAGAGATCTTGTCGCATTCTTACAATAACTTGGCTGCTGAGAAATTACATCAAGATTAGGGTCAGAGAGATTAGAGTCGTTTTTTTTTAAACTATCTAACATTGCTTTAGAGCGATTAATAATCCAAACTGGCTGGCCTCTCCATTCAGTAGTAATCATAGCTCCTGCTTCAATTTTGCTTACATCAACTTCAACAGGCGCTCCAGCTGCTTTAGCGCGCTCACTTGGCGTCATACTTGATAAAAAAGGAACAGTTATCGCTCCGGCACCAATCGCGCCAGTTACAGTGGTAGCTGCGATTAAAAAACTTCTTTTCTTTTTATCTATTTTGTCGTCTTGATGATTTGCCATGATCTTGTGTAAGTGTGCTTCTATGAGATTAATGTAGTTGAGAGAATTTAACTTTGCAAAAGTTGCGTCATTATACAAAATTTCATTCGAAATCTAAATAGGAGTGCTACTAAATTACCGGTTATCAAGCTTTTAAGTAGAGTCGTTTGGATACAAATAGCCCTAATTCATATAAAAGCCATAATGGAATAGCTAGGCAAAATTGTGAGATCACATCAGGCGGAGTTAAAATAGCGCCAATAACAAAAGCAATAACGATCATATAAGGCCTTACCTCTTCTAATGTTTTTACTTTTACCCATCCTAAAGTCACCAATATCAGAATAATCACAGGCACCTCGAATGCCAATCCAAACGAAATAAGCAAAGATAGAATGAGATCTAGATAGTTTGAAATATCAATCATCAAGCTCACATTTAAAGGTGTCATCAAAATAAAGAAATTAAATACAATTGGGAAAATTAGATAATAGGCGAAGGACATTCCTACAAAAAATAATATGAAGCCACTTACGAATGAAAATAAAATTAATTTCTTCTCTTTTTTATAAAGGCCTGGAGAAATAAAACACCAAAATTGATAAAAAACAAAAGGAAGTGAGAGTAAAAAAGAAATAAAAGCTGTAATTTTAATTGGCACTAAAAAAGTTGAAGTGAGGCCCGTGCTCACTAACTTATTGCCATCTGTTAATTTCTCTATGAGTGGCGCTGAAAAAAAACTATAAATATCATTTGCGTAAAAACTTAAACATACAAAAATGACAATAAAACCGATCGCACTTCTAAAAAGAGTGTTTCTTAATTCAATGAGTTGCTGAATAAAGGGCTTAAAATGAGTCACTAAGATTTAATCGACTTTTTTTTAATTTCACGCTGAATTTTTTGAAGCTCTTTAAACTTTTCTTCTCGTTCAATTTCTTCTTTGAGTTTACCAATATAATTTTGTGCTTTTCCAGTCAGCTTACCTAAAACCTTAGCTACTTTAGGCAGCTTTTCTGGCCCAATCACCATAAGTGCTACAAAAAAGATAACAACTAACTCCGAAAAGGAAACATCAAACATAAAACTTATTTTTTAACGCGAGTTTTTGATACTCCACGACGCGATGTTTTATCTTTAGATGTATCTTCATTTTTGACTGCATCTTTAAAATTTTTAACAGCCGCTCCTAAATCACTTCCAATATTTCTCAATTTGCTTGTACCAAATATTAAAAAAACTATTAATAAAACTATTAACCAATGTGTGATGCTTGAAAATCCCATATTAACTCCCTCTTAAATTTTTGCTAGTTTTGAACTTCCGCCATAGACATGAAAATGTATATGAAAAATTTCTTGACCACCTTCGGCACCAGAATTAATCATTGTGCGAAAGCCCTGCAATCCCTGTTCTTTTGCTAATTTAGGCGCCAAAAGTAGCATATTCGATAAAATCTCTTTATCAGCTTCGTTACAAGATATTAAATTTTCAATATGTTTTTTAGGTGTAATTAGAAAATGAACTTTGTCGATCGGATGTATATCATGAAAGGCAATTAATTCATCATTCTCAAATATTTTTTTGCTAGGTATCGAACCCTCAATAATTTTACAAAAGATGCAATTCATATTATTTAGCTTTCCAACCCCGGCTTTCTTTCTCTTCAATACCTGAGGTACCTTCTCTTCTTGAAAGCTCATTCAAAATATCTTCTACACTCAAATTTTTATGCGCCATTAATACTAAAGTATGAAACCATAAATCAGCAACTTCATGGATAAGCTCTTTGTTATCTCCTTGTCGGGCAGCAATAATTGTTTCAAAAGCTTCTTCATTCACTTTTTTTAAAATAGCTTCCAATCCATCACGATATAAAGAGGCTGTATATGATTTACTAGGATCATCATTTTTTCTAGCTTCAAGCGTTTCAGTGAGTTTTTTTAAAATCGCATTCATATTAATTATTTCTTATAAATATCTTTAGGTTCTTTCATCACGGGATAATCAGTTACCCACATACCTTTATCATCCAACTTTTGATAAAAACAAGTTTCTCGGCCTGTATGACAAGCAATGTTTTCAATTTGCTCAATTTTAAGCAAGATGACATCACCATCGCAATCAAGTCTTATTTCATGGATATTTTGCAGGTGTCCAGATTCCTCGCCTTTTTCCCAAATTTTTTTTCTAGATCTTGACCAATAAAAAGCTTTTTTGTTTTTTTGTGTGAGCTCTAATGCCTCTTGATTCATCCATGCAAACATAAGAACTTTGTTTGTTCTATAGTCTTGGACAATCACTGGCACAAGCCCATCTTTATCCCATTTAATGGAATGTATCCAACTCATTGACGAATCTCGATGTGATTAGATTTCATAAACGCTTTAGCTTCATTAATCGTATACTCTCCAAAATGAAATATACTGGCCGCTAAGACTGCATCAGCTCCCCCTATTTTTACACCATCTACAAGATGTTGAAGATCACCAACACCGCCGGATGCAATAATAGGCACATCCACTTTATCAGATATTGCCTTAATCAATTCTAGATCAAAGCCTTTTTTTGTTCCGTCTCGATCCATGCTTGTAATGAGTAATTCACCTGCTCCCAATGAAGCCATTTTCGCTGCCCATTCAACTGCATCCAATCCAGTGGCATTTCTTCCCCCATGAGTAAATACTTGCCAAAAAGACTTATTCTCGTCTGCCGTTAACTTTGCATCAATCGCGACCACAATGCACTGAGATCCAAACCGAGATGAGGTTTGATAAACAATATCTGGATTAACAATTGCAGAGGTATTAATACTGACTTTGTCAGCGCCTGCATTGAGTAAATTTCTGACGTCCTCGGGAGTTCGAACCCCACCGCCTACAGTCAGCGGTATAAAAACTTCTTTAGCAACATTTTCAATGATGTGAAGTATTAAACCTCGATCATCTGAACTTGCAGTGATATCTAAAAAAGCTAATTCATCTGCACCTTGCTCATTATATTTTTTTGCATTTTCTACAGGATCACCTGCATCTTTTAATTCTAAAAAATTAATTCCTTTTACAACTCTGCCATCAGTCACATCTAGACAAGGAATAATTCTTTTGGCGAGTGACATTTATTTGATAAGCTCATCTGCGAGTGCTTGTGCTGCTTTAAAATCAAGCGTTCCCTCGTATATAGCTCTACCTGTAATTGCGCCACTGACACCTGAATATGCAATTGAACATAAATTTTTAATATCATCTAAATTAGTTATTCCTCCACTAGCAATCACAGGGATAGTGAGTGCCTCAGCTAATTTTTCAGTTGCTTCAATATTCAATCCATTTAACATGCCATCACGTCCAATATCAGTATAAATGATAGCTTCAACACCATAGCCTTCAAATTTCTTTGCGAGCTCAATCACATTATGTCCGGTTAATTTGGCCCATCCATCAATAGCTACTTCTCCTTCTTTTGCATCAAGTCCCACAATGATTTGCCCAGGGAATGCATAACAAGCTTCGTGAAGAAAACCAGGATTTTTAACCGCGGCTGTTCCTATGATGATGTAGTCCACGCCGTTATTAAGATATTTTTCAACAGTATCGAGATTACGAATGCCGCCACCTAATTGAATTGGAATCGCACCATCCACTTCTTTAACAATAGCTTTAATTGCAGATTCATTCACTGGTTTGCCTGCAAAAGCGCCGTTTAGGTCAACCAGATGCAATCTTCGAGCTCCAAGGTCTTTCCATTGCTTCGCAACTTCTCCAGGATTTTCTGAAAAAATTGTTGATTCCGCCATTAAGCCTTGTTTGAGTCTAACGCACTTACCATCTTTCAAATCAATTGCTGGAATGATTAACATAAACTAAAGCCTATACTGACCATTGAACAAAGTTTTTGATAAGTTGTAAGCCAGCTGTCGAACTTTTTTCTGGATGAAATTGCACTGCAAAAATATTTTCTTTAGCAATAGCACAACAAAATTTTTGCGCATATGAAGTTTCAGCTGACACAATATTTTTATCATTAGATTCTAAATAATAACTATGAACAAAATAAAATCGATCTTTATTATTAATGTTTTTCCATAGAGGATGATGATTTGTCTGTGACACTTCATTCCATCCCATATGAGGAATTTTTAGCTTATGGCCACTTTCATCTGCTGTATTCTGATTATTAAATCGCTTAATAGTGCCTCCCAGCAATCCTAAGCCATCAACATTACCTTCTTCACTTTTATCAAACAACATTTGCAAACCAATGCATATCCCTAAAAAAGGTTTTGTTTTTGCTGCCTCAATCACAGAGAATCTTAAATTTCTTTCATCAAGCTCTCTTATGCAGTCAGGCATAGCGCCTTGGCCAGGAAAAACTACATGATGTGCTTGTTTAATATCGGTAGGATTATTTGTAACTTTAATATCGGCTTCGGGCGCGACTTGTTTAAAGGCATTAAATACTGACTTTAAATTTCCCATTCCATAATCAATGATAGCGATCATTATTATTTTGATGAAAAAGGTTTATAGACTGCCTTTGGTTGAGGGGGTTACACCAGAAATTTTTTGATCAATGTAAACAGCCATTTTAAGGGCTCTTCCAAATGCTTTATAAATTGTTTCTGCCTGATGGTGGGCATTATCACCTTTAAGATTATCGATGTGCATCGTAATATTTGCATGATTCACGAACCCTTGAAAAAATTCGTGTATTAAATCAACATCAAATTCACCTATAGCAGCCCTTTTAAATTCAACATCAAATTCAAGTCCAGGCCTACCTGATATATCAAGCACAACTCTCGACAATGCCTCATCTAAAGGGATAATAGCTGACCCATACCTGGTAATACCTTTTTTATCTCCGATTGCTTTATTAAAGGCTTGTCCAAGGACAATACCAACATCTTCAACAGTATGATGTGCATCAATATGAAGATCACCTTTTGCTGTAACTTCCAAATCAAACATTCCATGACGAGCAACCTGGTCTAACATATGATCTAAAAAACCGATGCCCGTATTGAGTTTTGCACTCCCTTGACCATCAAGATTAATACTTACTTCGATTTTAGTTTCATTTGTATTTCTTGAAACAGATGCTGATCTTGTCATATTTTTTTACTTAAAGTAGATAAGATATTTTAACTCATTAAAAATGTAATTAACATCAATTATTTCATATGCTTAGAATAAGTTTTAACGTCTCAAGCAATACTTGCATCTCTTCATCCGAACCAATTGTGAATCGAATGTAGGAAGAGATTCGCATTGGATTATCAAAGCGCCTCACTACAATTCCGTGGTCTCTTAATTTATTTGTGATGATTTTTCCATCGAGAGAGGTGTGTTGAGCAAAAACAAAATTCGCGCCTGAAGGAAGAACTGAAAAATTAAGAGCCTTTAATTTATCAACAAAATTTAATTTCGTTTTAATAACTTTATGGCAGGTATTTTTAAAATAGGCATCATCTTTAAAGGATTCAATACCGGCAATCAATCCTAATCGATCAATTGGATAAGAGTTAAAGCTATCTTTTATTCTAATTAAAGCTTCGATAAGATCTGGGTGGCCTATAGCGTAACCAAGTCTTAGTCCTGCTAATGATCTCGATTTAGAAAATGAATGTGTGACCAATAAATTTTTATATTTTTCTGTAAGAGAAATAACCGACTCTGTGCCAAAATCAACGTACGCTTCATCTACGATCACTACAGAATCAATATTCTTATCAAGAAATGCTTCAATCTTTTTCAAGGTAAGTGGTATGCCCGTTGGCGCATTTGGATTTGGAAAAATAACGCCTCCATTAGGCATTAAATAATCATTTAATACGATTTCAAATGAATCATTAAGGGGAATAGTTTTAAAATCAATCTCGTAGAGTTTGCAATATACCGGGTAAAAGCTATAAGTAATATCAGGGAATAAAATAGGCGTGTCATGTTTCAAAAGTGCTTGAAATGCAATAGCTAAGACTTCATCAGAACCATTTCCCACAAAAACCTGATTAGCTTTAACATTAAAATAATCTGCAATTGATTTCTTAAGCGCTTCTGAATTTGGGTCCGGATAGAGTCTTAAATTGTCATCTGTAAATTTTTGAATGGCTGCAATTACCTTTGGGCTTGGTCCATAAGGATTCTCATTAGTATTTAACTTAATAAGATTATTAAGTTTAGGTTGCTCGCCAGGAATGTATGGCGTCAAGCCATGAACAACCTTGCTCCAGAATTTACTCATTATCTATACGATATTCCGCTGATTTGGCATGGGCTTGAAGTCCTTCGCCATGGGCTAAGACCGACGCAATTTTTCCAAGCTTGCGAGCGCCTTGATTAGATAATTTAATTAGACTTGAGCGCTTTTGAAAATCATAAACACCAAGCGGCGAAGAAAATCTTGCTGTTCTTGATGTTGGCAAGACGTGATTCGGGCCAGCACAATAATCCCCAACAGCTTCGCATGTATTTCTTCCCATAAAGATAGCGCCTGCATGTTTAATACTGTTAACGAGTGAATCTGGATCATCTACTGAAAGCTCTAAATGTTCTGGTGAAATAAAATTTGAAATCTCGGCTGCTTCTTCTAATGATTTTACTTTGATCATTGCACCTCTATTTGTCAAAGAAGTTTCAATGATTTTTTTTCTCGGCATGGTTTCAATCAATTTATCAATACTCTCTTGAACCTGATTTAAAAACGATTCACTTGGGCTGATTAAAATTGACTGTGCTAGCTCATCATGCTCAGCCTGAGAAAATAAATCCATCGCAATCCAATCTGGATTCGATTTTTCATCTGCAATAATGAGTATCTCTGAAGGGCCTGCAACCATATCAATACCAACTACACCGAATACTCTCCTTTTAGCTTCTGCAACATAAGCGTTGCCAGGGCCTACAATTTTGTCCACTTGAGGTATGGTTTGTGTGCCATAAGCAAGCGCTCCGATTGCTTGAGCGCCACCAATTGCAAATACACGGTCGACTTTAACGAGGGCCGCGGCAGCCAAAACCAATTGATTTCTGTCTCCATGAGGCGATGGGACTACCATAATAATTTCTTTAACACCTGCCACTTTTGCTGGAATTGCGTTCATTAGTACTGAAGACGGGTAAGCTGCTTTTCCACCAGGAACATATAAACCAACTCGATCTAGTGAAGTTACTTTTTGACCAAGCAAAGTTTGGTCATCTTCGGTATAGCTCCATGAACTCATTAACTGTTTATTGTGATAATCAAATACTCTTTTAGCAGCTTCTTCGAGGGCTTCTCTTGACTTTTGAGGAAGGCTTTTCAAAGCCAAATTTAATTCTTCATTGGATATTTCAAATTCTTCCATACGAGAAAAATCTACGCGATCAAATTTTTTTGTATATTCAATGACGGCTTGATCGCCTCTTTTTTTCACATCACTCAAAATTTCTGCGACTGTTTTTTCGATCTGAGTATTTTCTTCAGCTTCAAAGAAAATGAGCTGACTTAACTGATCTTTAAAATTTGAATCTTGGGTATTTAATTTTTTAATTTGAATCATAAGTATGATTATGTTTTAAGTGCTTTTTCAAATTGACTAAGAATAGGTTGCAAGAGTTCTCTCTTTAATTTTAAAGATGCCTGATTGATAATTAACCGCGAACTGATATCGGAAATATCTTCAACTGCAACAAGATTATTAGCTTTTAAAGTTCTACCTGTGCTCACTAAATCGACGATCACATCTGCTAGACCTACAAGTGGCGCCAATTCCATAGAACCATAAAGCTTAATTAAATCAATATGCATACCTTTTTTTGCAAAGTGTTCTTTAGCTACTTTTACATATTTTGTCGCTACCTTTAAGCGAACACCTTTTTGAATAGCGCCTGCATAATCAAAATCTTCTTTGGCTGCTACCATCATTTTGCAACGACCAATATTAAGATCGATCGGCTGATAAAGCCCTTCTCCCATATATTCATCAAGAATATCTTTACCTGTAATACCAATATCAGCCGCGCCATATTCAACATAAGTTGGCACATCTGTAGCTCTTACAATAATAAGTTTTATATCTTTGTGATTGGTATCTAAAATAAGTTTTCTTGAAGTTTCAGGATCTTCGTTACAAGTAATGCCAACACCCTCTAAAAGAGGGATGGTTTGTTCAAATATTCTTCCTTTAGATAATGCGATTGTAATTTTCATCTTAATGAATCCGTTTAATATTGGCACCTAATTGATTGAGTTTATCCTCTAATTTTTCGTATCCGCGATCAAGATGATAAATACGCTCTATCGTAGTTTGTCCTCTAGCTGCTAAACTTGCAATAACCAGACTTGCAGAAGCTCTAAGATCTGTTGCCATTACAGAAGCCCCCTCCAAATATTCTTTGCCTCTAATAATTGCTGTATTTCCTCTAACATCTATCTGTGCCCCCATGCGAATGAGCTCCTGCACATGCATAAAACGATTTTCAAAGATCGTTTCAGTAACTTCTGATACACCTTCTGCAATGGTATTTAATGCCATCATTTGTGCTTGCATATCCGTTGGGAAAGCAGGATAAGGTGCAGTTCTTATACTTACCGCTTTCAATTTACCATCACTTTTAATATGAATTGAATTTTCACGCGATTCAATTTTAACGCCAGTTTCAATTAATTTTTGTGTAATTGCATCTAAACATTTAAGCTGTACATTTTTTAAAAGAACATCGCCACCTGTCATTGCTACAGCAGCCAAATATGTCCCTGCTTCAATTCTATCAAAGATCACATCATGACTTGCTTTATGCAGCGAATCTACGCCTTCAATTGTAATTACATCAGTCCCTAAGCCTTGTATTTTGGCGCCCATTTTATTTAAGCATTCCCCAAGATCTAAAACTTCAGGTTCTTTGGCAGCATTTTCCAAAACGGTAATTCCATTAGCCAATGAAGCCGCCATCATTAAATTCTCAGTCCCTGTGACGGTAACAATATCCATATAAAATTTACACCCTTGTAACTTGGATTTCGGTAAGTTTTTCGTCGAAGCTTCGATATAACCATTATGAATATCTATTTTTGCTCCCATCGCTTGGAGGCCTTTGATATGAATATCGACAGGTCTTGATCCAATAGCACAGCCTCCCGGTAATGAAACTCGAGCCTCGCCAAATCTTGCAAGTAAGGGCCCTAATACAAGAATAGAAGCGCGCATTGTTTTTACGCGTTCATAAGGTGCATTTTTATTGATAATTTCTTTTGCAGTTAATTCAGTCGAATCATTTCTGAAATCAATATCTACACCCATATACTTTAATAAAGATTTGGTTGTATTTACATCTTGAAGTTGAGGCACATGAGTTAATGACAATGTGTCTTCAGTAAGAAGGGAGGCGATAAGTATAGGTAAGGCTGCATTTTTAGCGCCTGATATTTCAAGTTCGCCGTGAAGAGGTGATTGTCCTTGAATAACTAATTTATCCAAGTTATGAATTAGCCTTTAATAACTTTACAAGCTCTCCAGTCTCATACATTTCTTTCATGATGTCGGCGCCACCAATAAATTCTCCGCGAATATATAGTTGAGGAATGGTTGGCCAATTTGCAAACACTTTGATACCTTCTCTTATTTCTGGATCTTGAAGTACATCGATTGCATGAAAATCGGTACCACATGCATCTAAAATTTTAGTTGCTAAACTTGAAAAACCGCACTGAGGAAATTTAGGACTTCCCTTCATGAATAAAACTACATCATGTTCATTAATCGTTTTTTGAATCTTCTCTTGCGCACTCATGCCTTACTCCTCAATATTACGTTTTTAATTGATTCCATTCATTTGGTGTATAAGTCTTCATAGATAGAGCATGAATTTCACTTTTCATCTTATCGCCTAAAGCATTAAATACCATTTGATGTTGTTTAACCCGATTTAATCCTTCAAATAAACCACTTACAATCGTGCCCTCAAAATGGGTGCCATCCTCACCTAAAATTTCTATAAACTCACATTCAAGTTTTTCGAGAATCGATTGTCTAATATCGTCAGCCGTCATCTTTTAGATTCTTAATTTATAGCCGGATTTTAGCATTCCTAAGGTAATGGAAGCCAACACAATGAAAAAGAAGGTTACGATTGAAAGGCTTAACAATGGAGCTACATCAGATTGCCCAAAAAAACCGTACCGGAAACCATCAATCATATAAAAGAAAGGGTTGAGCTGAGACACCTTTTGCCAAAAAGGCGGCAAGGAATGAATTGAATAAAATACGCCTGACAGGAATGATAGAGGCATAATCACAAAGTTTTGGAATGCTGCCATCTGATCAAATCGATGTGCCCATATACCTGCAATAATTCCAAATGTGCCAAGTAATGCACCTCCAATCATCGCAAATCCAAAAATAATCCACGGATGCAACATAGGTAAATCTACATACAAAAGTGCAAATAAATAAATGCAAGCACCGACAAAAATACCTCTCACAATTGAAGCGATTAAAAAAGCTAAGAAAAATTGAAGATAAGTAATAGGTGTTAATAATATAAATACAATATTTCCCATGACTTTAGATTGAATAAGGCTTGATGAACTATTTGCAAAAGCATTTTGCAATAAAGACATCATGATTAAACCTGGAATAAGAAACGCAGTGTATTCAACATTATCATAGACTTTTACATGATTTGCTAAGACGTGAGAAAAGATGAGCAAGTATAGGACTGCAGTGATCACGGGTGCGGCTACTGTCTGAAAAACGACACGCCAAAATCTTAATAATTCTTTCTTCAAAAGCGTCCATGTACCTATAAACTCAGTTTTAAAATTTATCATTTTTTACTTCCAGTGAGCTTTAAAAAGACATTTTCTAAGTCGGAATTAGTTAAATCCATATCCAATATTTTTATTTTTGATTTTTTTAATTCGCCTATAATAAATTCGACTTCTGCTATCTCTTCAATTAAAAAACTGATCGAGTGATGATCTAAATTTTGCATAAGATTCTGAATGCTTGCAGGAATTTTTTTTCCTTTTAAATCTAAGCGTAGATTTAAATTTTTTGCTGAGAAACGTTTTAATAGGTTTTTTGTTTTATCTAATGCAACAACTTTGCCTTGGTCCATCATAGCAATTCGACTGCAAAGAGTTTCGGCTTCCTCTAGGTAATGTGTAGTCAAAACAATCGTATGGCCTTTTTGATTGAGTTTTTTGATGAATTGCCATAATCTTTTTCTAAGTTCCACATCCACGCCTGCTGTCGGCTCGTCTAAAACAATCACCGGCGGTTTATGCACGAGAGCTTGCGCTATTAATGCTCTTCTTTTCATGCCACCAGAAAGCATTCTCATATTTGTATTGGCTTTATCTTTAAGGTCAAGTCCTTCTATGACTTCATCAATCCAATCATCATTTTCGCGACCTTTGCCAAAGTAGCCTGCTTGGAATTGAAGCATTTCACGCACATTAAAAAAAGGGTCAAATACTAATTCCTGGGGCACAATACCAAGCGATCTTCTTGCGTATTGATAATCTTGAATCACATCATAGCCCATCACCTTAATTGAGCCTGAAGAAGATTTTGCAAGTCCTGCCAGAATATTAATAAGAGTTGATTTGCCAGCACCATTAGGACCTAAGAGCCCAAAAAATTCGCCCTCTTCTATTGTGAGATCAATACCTTTAAGTGCTTCTAATTTACCGAAGTTCTTTTTAACATTCTTAAATACGATGGCTTTTTTCATTGGGATAAAAGGAACAAGTTTCTTAAATGAAACTTAAGAATACAAAACCTAATGAAGGGAAGATACTAAATCTTCCACTCCATATAATTTTGCGAGGCTATTTAAATTTTTTGGTAAATTTTTAAAAACAAAATGTGATTTTGTTTTTTTAGCTTGTCTTTGTAATTCAAAAATTAGACTTAATGTCGACGTGTCTACAGAAGTTACTTTTGAGAAAGCAATCGTCGTTTTTTTGTCTAATTTTTGTTTATTAATTAAATCAATAATGGCTGGTATCTTTTCAATTGTAAGATCGCCACTTAACTGCCATTGATTTTTATCAAAAATGATCATTTATTAGATTTTACTTTATCAGAATCAGCATTCTTCTCTGCAAGTTTTGAAATAAGAGAGGCTATGCCATTTTGTTTTATTTCATTACCAAATTGACCGCGAAAGTTTGTAACTAGACTGACACCCTCAATAATAATATCAAATACTTTCCAAGAATCACCATCTTTCTCTAGCATGTAGTCTATAGGCAAAGGTGGGGCGCCAGACTTTAAAATTTCAGTCTTCACTAATACTTCTTCATCTGAGGGCTGAAATCGAGTTGGTTTGTAATTTAAAGTCTGATCTTTAAATTTTAACAATGCACTACCATAAGTCTTAACTAGCATCGTTTTAAACTCTTTTTTAAAGGCTTCCTGCTCGTCTTTCGTTGCTGCTGGCCATGCTTTTCCAAGAACAAGTTTTGAAATGCGATCGAAATCAAAATAAGGAAGTATTTTTTCTTCAGTAATTTTGTAGGCTTTTTCCTTATTACCCGCTTTTAAATCTTTATCCGTTTTTAAAATTTCAAAAACTTCATCGGCAATTTTCCTAACGAAAAGGTCTGGAGCTTCGGCAGCAAATATGCTCATCGACATTAGTAAAGTTAAAATTAATAATAAAAACTTTTTCATAGCTTTAAAATACCTTTCTAGTAAACATTATTTTTTGGACTCTTCAGAGGCTTTACTATATAAAAACTGGCTGATAAGTTTTTCCAATACAACTGCATCTTGTGTTTTAGAGATCCGATCTCCTTCCTTTAGAAAGTGATCATCGCCACCAGCCTCTAGGCTAATATATTGCTCGCCCAGCAATCCTGATGTATAAATGTTTGCGAAGGTATCTTTTGGAAAAGGATATCTTTTATCTATTTTTAAGGTCACAACAGCTTGATAAGCTTTAGTATCAAATTGGATTTGATCTATACGGCCTACAACTACGCCTGAACTTTTCACTGGTGCTCTGGGTTTGAGTCCTCCAATATTTTCATAATTTGCAGTTATTGTATAAGTTTCCCCTAGCGTATTGCTTGTCAGGTTGCCCACCTTCATGGCTAAGCCCATCAGGGCTGCAATACCTATTGCGACAAATAAACCCACCCAAATATCTAATGTTGTCTTATCCATAATGGCTCCAATCACATATTAATTCGACATCATAAACGAAGTTAAAATAAAATCTAATCCTAAAACAGTAAGTGAAGAAGTGACAACAGTCCGCGTGGTAGCTCGACTTACTCCTTCTGCCGTTGGAGGAGCATCATAACCTTCATAGAGCGCAATAATCGTACATGCAACTCCAAATACTAAACTTTTGATCAGTCCATTTATCACATCAAATCTAAAATCAACATTCACATTCATTTGGGACCAAAATGCTCCGTGATCTACACCAATAATAGGGACCGCAACTAAATAGCCTCCCATCACCCCTACCATTGAGAAAATGGTAGCAAGTATTGGCATTGAAATAACACCAGCCCAAAATCTAGGGCCAATAATTCTGGCAATTGGACTTATGGCCATCATCTCCATAGCTGATAATTGCTCAGTGGCTTTCATTAAACCAATTTCAGCGGTGATTGCAGTTCCGGCTCTTCCTGCAAATAAAAGTGCAGTAACCACTGGGCCAAGTTCTCTTAATAAAGCTAATGCTACTAAAACGCCAATGGATTCTGAAGAGCCATATTTTTGTAACGTGTAATATCCTTGTAAACCCAGCACCATGCCTACAAAGAAAGCGGAAACCACGATAATAATTAAGGACATGACACCGGTGAAATATATTTCACGAATGGTTAAGTGAATTCGTCTAAAGCTTTCACCTGAATAAATTAAGGTTAGTAAAAAAAACCTCGTAGCTGAACCTAAACGCCAAATTCTTGAAGTAACATGATTGCCTATATTTCTTAAAATTTTGAAAATTGGATTCATAAATTAAACTGGCTCATAAATATCTTTTTTATAGCTAGGCGCATTGTAATGAAATGGAACAGGGCCATCTTTCTCCCCATGCACAAATTGATGTACAAAAGGAAGTTTTGATTTTAACAATTCTTTAGGTGTTCCTTCAGCAGCTACTGAGCCATCCGCAACAAAGTAAATATAGTCTGCAAAAGAGAAAACTTCTTCTACATCGTGAGTCACGATGATTGAAGTTGCTCCCAATGCATCATTGAGCGTTCTAATAAGATCACAAATGACCGCCATAGAAATAGGATCTAATCCAGCAAAAGGCTCGTCATACATAATAATATCTGGATCTAGTGCAATAGCTCTTGCAAGTGCTACTCGTCTTGCCATGCCGCCTGAGAGTTCAGTAGACATAAGTTTATGAGCGCCTCTTAAGCCAACTGCATTAAGCTTCATAAGAACTAAATCGCGAATCATGCTTTCTGGTAACTTAGTATGTTCACGCATTGGAAATGCCACATTATCAAATACGGACAAGTCAGTAAAAAGAGCGCCGTGCTGGAAAAGCATGCCCATTTTTCTTCGCAATTCATAAATACCTTGTCTATCTTGTTTGTGAACAATCTTGCCATCCACAGTTACTTGACCAGCTTTAGGTTTTATTTGACCGCCTATTAAACGAAGAATAGTCGTTTTACCGCATCCGCTTCCACCCATGATAGCTGTGACTTTACCGCGAGGAAAAACCATACTGATATCTTTATGAAGCATAAAATTACCGTAGCCAAAAGATAGGTTTTTAATTTCGACTATATTTTTTTGGGTCATATTTAAATGTAAAAATTAAACGTACATTCTACATGGAATTAAAGTTCGCCATATGAATGCAGTCCCGATAAAAACATATTGACACCTAAAAAAGCAAAGGTAGTAATAACGAGTCCAATCAGTGCCCACCAAGCTAAAATAGAGCCTCTTAGGCCTTTTACGATTCGATAATGGAGCCAAGCTGCATAATTTAACCAAACGATTAGTGCCCATGTTTCTTTTGGGTCCCATGACCAATAACCTCCCCAAGCTTCTGCTGCCCATATGGCACCTAATATCGTAGCGATTGTAAAAAAGATAAATCCGATTGCTATAGATTTATAAATAAGGTCATCAAGTACAGCTAATTTTGGCAAATAAGAAGTTAGTATTTTTTTGCCTGAAAATAAGTAAGCAACCGATACCATAGCTGCTAATGAAAATGATCCATATCCTATGAAATTAGCAGGCACATGTATTTTCATCCAGTAAGATTGAAGAGCGGGCACTAGAGGCTGAACACCATCTGCATGACGATCAAATGTGTACCATAAAATAAATCCCACAGCCGCATTAATAACAATCAATACAAAAGCACCTAATTTTTTTGTATTAAACCTTTCTTCGTAAAATAAATATAGAAGAGAGGTAATTAAACAAAATAAAATAAATACCTCGTATAAATTACTGATTGGAATATGACCAATATCAAGACCTATTAAATAAGATTCATACCATCTAACAAGTAATCCAATGAAACCAAACAAAACTGCTATAAACGTGAAAGAAGAAGCAATATTATCTACTAAATTATTTTTTGTCAGAAGGCCTAGCCAATAGAGTAAAAGTGAAAGCACGAAAAAAACATTCATCCACATAATTGCTGATTGACTTGCTATTAAATACTTCAATAAGAAGATTTGCTCATTATTAGCTAAGACGCCTTGATATAAATGAATCGCGAAAAGACTAATCACAAAAACTAAAATCGTAATTTTTTTAAAATTATTCCATTTCCAACCAAGCCATGAAAAAAATCCAACACTTCCAAATAAAATTACTTTTTCATAAACATCCATATAACTATAAAATGTTTTTAGTGCATACAAGGCACCGCCTAATAAAAAAGCAAGATAAAAAACATTAAATGTTTGAAATGTCGCTTTAGAAGATTTAACTAATTTATTGAACATAAATTTTCACCTATTATTGAATAATTTTCTTAATTTCTTGAATTAATTTCTTAAAGTCATTTTCAAAATCTATATTCTTACGATTAGAGCTTAGAGCAAGTATAACGCCACCTTTTGCTTTTATAAGCAACCATAATTTTCTTTCATTTAAATAAATCATTGAAAAAATACCAAATACTAAACTTAGAGACCCAAGATAAACCCAAAATTGACCAGGCGACTTAGTCAATTGGAGTCCGCTTGCTTCTTTTTGTTCATAACTTGTTAATTCAAAGTAATAAGGAACTCCATAAAAAAATATATCACTATAAGCATTTAATGCATCTTGTATAAATATAATTCGAGTTTGATTGAGATCTTTATCTGCCAGATTAAATTTAGCTTTATAGATCTCTCTTGATACAATATCTATAATTTTTAAGTAAGTTTGAACAGCTTTTTCTTTTTCATTAGCTGGAATATTTTTATCTATATTTTCAGCAATATTTGAAAATCCCCCTTGCCCAAATAAATCCATTAATTTATTAACACTCTTTTCAAATGATTCTTTAACATCATTATTTTTATCTATATTACTCGTCGATTGATTAGCTATTTTTTTTGCAACAAATTCAATCAGTGTTTTATTTTGAAGCGCATCTTTAAATAACATAAATTCCTCAATAGAGCTTTTTGCATCTGCAGGAATTTTTAAGTATTTAAATTCTTCTTGGGGAGTTTCTCTCATGCCGCTTATAAAAAATTGACGTCCCTCAATAGGCATAGCATATTGGTATGAAAGATATTCACGAGCTTGACCTGAGCTATTTCTAACCTTATAGGTGACACTTGGGCCCACATTTCTGGGTTTTTCTTTTTTGCCCTCTTTTAAATTTAATACATTAAATTTTTTAAAGTCATTAAACTCGTAAGTAATTTGATCTTTATCTAATTTGACTTTATCAAAAATCTTTCCATCTATTTTGTGAGTAGAGTCAGAATTGACTAGGCTTCGCAATTTAATGTTTAGCTTTGTGCCTCCATCTTGAAAATCTGATTGATATATTGCTATACCTTTATAAGTAAAAGGATGATTAACGCTAATTGTTTTTGTTATATCTTGAGAAAGTTCAGGATCGGAAATTACCAAATCGCTTTCAAAGGATTTTGGCATACCTGTTGAATAATGATTAATTCTAAAATCTTTTAGAGTTATTTTAAAAGGCAAATCTTGTACAAGGTATCCATCTTTCATTCTGACAAATGCAACATTATCTGAAGAGCCCTCAACAAGCGTCATATTTGCTCTAAATGAGGTATTGCTGACACTTAATCTACTTGCTTCTGGAACCTTTGAAGCTGGCATATCTAATGTTTCAATTTTTTTATAGCCTAGTAATTCTTGAGCTTTAAAAATAAGATTGCCATCCAATAACCCACCTAAGCAAATTATTACCACTCCAATATGCGTCAAAATATACCCTAAGCGCTGGTAGTTTCCCTTCTTGGCAACAATTAAAAAATCGCCATTTTCTTTCGATTTCTCTTTTACCTTATATTTTGATTGTTTTAAGTAATGAAGAATTTTTGAAGTATTCACATACTTTTTATTTTTTATAACAAGATGATGTGTGAATGATAAAAGTGACTTTTCCTCTAAAGAATCTTTAAATACTGAAAAATCCTTAAGAATTGCTGGTGTATTTTTAATAATACAAAGCGTTGTAGATAAAACCAAAAAAAGAAGAATTATTAAAAACCAAATGCTGTGATATACATCATAAAGACCAATTTTTTCAAAATATACAAACCAAAATTCGCCTAATTTAATAATGTAGTTCTCATAGGGCTCATTTTGCTTAAGCATTGTTCCTATGATTGATGCAATCCCCAAAAATACAAGCATCGACACTGCGAAGCTCATTGAGCTTAGCAATTGATTTATTTTTTTGACATTAATTGTTGAAGATTTCAAAGTTATTCGTTTTTAAAAATGAAAGGGTCTGACTAGAAAAACTGCAAGGAAGTTGCAGCAATTGAGCTTAATACGAAAGTTAGAATGGCTTATCTTAAACCTTGAATGTAATCTGCTACTGCTTCCATTTCTTGATCAGTTAATTTAGCAGCAATGGTTCGCATTACTTTTGCTTCATCATTTGCTCGAGCACCGAGTCTAAACTGTCTTAATTGATTTAAGACATACTCTGTGTGTTGGCCACCTAAACGTGGATATTTTACAGGGAGGCCGTCTCCTGAGGGTCCATGGCATGAAGCACACGCTGGTAGGCCATTGGCCTGGATACCTGCACGATAAATTTTTTCGCCTAAAGACCCCGCACCATTTGTTTTAGCTTGCCCTAAATTTAATGTTTGCTTTGAAAAGTATTCTGCTACCGCATGCATATCAGCATCTGATAACATTGCTGCCATTCCAGACATTACTGCGTTTGCGCGATCACCAGATTTAAAATTTATTAATTGTTTGTAAAGATATTCTGCGTGTTGTCCTGCTAATTTTGGATTGGCGCTAATAATGCTATTGCCATCAATTGCGTGACACGCTGCGCATACAGTCCCAACTGCTTGAGGTAGGTTTTTATTCTCAATCGTTGCAGAAATTGCTGTACTTGCAATTAAAAATGACAAGAGAATAAAAAAAACATTTTGACCACTCATTCCGGAAGGCTCCATATATAAAGTATGAACAACTTGAACATTTTATCTAAAATCCTATTCTCGTGATAGCATTTTGATTGGATTGAACAGGTTTAGGTAAAGCGCATGGCTATTTTTAAAAACGCATCATATTTTATATCTGCTCACCATTTAAGTGATTTGCCTCCCCCTACTGGGATTGAGATTGCCTTTGCAGGAAGATCAAACGCGGGAAAATCTAGCGCTATTAATGCGCTTGCAAATCATAATCGTCTTGCATTTGTAAGTAAGCAGCCGGGACGAACCCAGCTTATTAATTTCTTTTCTCTTGGTGAGAATCGTTTCTTGGTAGATTTGCCAGGTTATGGTTATGCCAAAGTACCCCAAGCGATTAAAGATCATTGGCAAAAAACTTTAGCCACTTATCTATCTGAGCGTTCTTGCCTCTTTGGCCTTGTTTTAGTTATGGATATTAGACACCCGCTCACGCCTCTTGATCAACAAATGTTAAAGTGGTTCTCGTTAAATAAAAAACCTATTCATATTTTATTAACTAAAGCAGATAAGCTTTCTCGTGAGGCTTCTCATAAAACACTTCATGCTGTTCAAAAAGAAATTGATGAAAACTGGGGATCAACCCTTGGGATTGAATGCACAGTACAGCTTTTTTCTAGCCTAAAAAAACAAGGTGCCGATGATGCTGAAACTATTATTGGAAAATGGCTAAATACGTCTATAGATCATGTCCCAAACTCTATAGCCTAATTTAATTCCTCGATTTTCATATTTTGTGAAAGGGCGATAATCAGGTTTTTTAAAAAAATCGTCGGACGTCTTTTGTAGTAATTCTTCTTTATCCAAAAGATCAATAATCCATACAGCATAATCTTCCCAGTCTGTTGCAATATGAAGATAACCCGTTTTTTTAATTTTCTGCGCAATAAGCTTTAATAAATTTGATTGTATAAGTCTTCTTTTGTGATGTCTTTTTTTAGGCCAAGGATCGGGGAAAAAAATATGAATCCCATCCAAAGAATCATTCTTTATCATTAAATTAAGCACTTCTACCGCATCATGTTGAATAATTTTTAGGTTAGAAATATTATTTTCCTGAATTAGCTTAAGTAAGTTGCCTACACCGGGTGAATGAACTTCAATTGCAATATAATTTTTATTTAAATTAGATTTTGCAATTTCTGCAGTTGAAGACCCCATACCAAAACCAATTTCCAGTATGAGGTCGTTATTTTTATTTTCAAAAATATCGCCAAAATTTATTATTTTATTTTCAAAAATAACAGCATGTTTTTGAAAGTTATCTTGAATAGCTTTTGACTGGGCAGCAGTAATTCGCCCCTGTCTTAAAATATAAGTTCTGATAGGTCGCTTCTTAATCTCTTCTTTATTTTGTTTCGTCATAGTCTTGTGACTTTATTGTTTTGTTTGAGTCCTAAAAGATCTATACCCATATTTTTTTCTAGGATCATGACTTTAAATAAATCTCCCATTTCTGAGGGAGATAACAATTTTTGGACTTCTGATACTGATTTGATATACAAAGCCCTGTCCTCAAAATTTACTGTTTCAAGTAAATTTAAAATGCCGCAATTAATAAGAAAATTTGCTTGAGATATATAGCCAGTAATATTTAATCCTAACTTTGAGGCTTCCCTTGCAACATAACTGAAATTTATATGGGTTGTAATATCTTGTATGCCTATCTGAATAAGAGGATTGTCATGGACATAATGCTTAAAATGACACATCAATGTTCCTTGAGATCGCTGCTCATGAAAAAATTCTGTTTGATTAAAACCATAATCAATAATTAGCACAATGCCTTTACTAAGAGATTGGGTTATTTTATTAAGCCAATTTTTAATATGAAGTGAATGTTCAATAAGGTAGCTATCTGGTAGCTCTTCTAAAATAGCTTGGTCATAACTAGATATATCTTCTATCAGTTTATCTTTCCAAACGATTAAATCATTTTCTACACCAACTCCTTTTCGATAATATTTGCCTGATTCTTTTTTTATTAAATCTACAGGTAGTGCATCTAAAAATTCATTACAAAAAATGATGCCTTTGAATTCTTTGGGAATTTCTTCAATCCATTGAATCTTGCTAAAAAGATGTGAAGGCAAATGATTTATTAATAATTCGTATTGTTGTCTTCTTAATGAATGGCTTATTTCTAGAATAAAATAATGATTTATATCTTCATTATCACTGCTCAATGATTGGATCACTTGAAGCGCAAACTCACCAGATCCAGCACCGATTTCAATGATATTTTTCTCTACTGATTGAAAGATCTCCTTAAATTGAATACATAATGTTTTTGCAAAAAAACTCGATATATTAGATGCTGTAATAAAATCACCTTTTTCCCCAAATTTCCTCAAAGTTCCAGTGTAATAACCTAATTCAGGGTCATAAAGCGCATACTCCATGTAACGATCAAAACTTATCCATCCATGGCTTGATTGAATAGATTGAATGATTTTTGTTTTTAATTGCTCACTTATTTGAATTTCATTTTGAGGAGCTGTAGGCATTGAAGGCATAGGTATTAGATTATAATAGAGTCAACTCATTTATAGATAAAGCTATGAAATCTAATCGAAAAATTGCTCTTGTGACTGGTGGCGCCAAAAGAATTGGGCAGGCAATTTGTAGGTTACTTCATGAGTCGGATATCGATTTAATGATTCATTATCGACATTCAGCCGACGAAGCAAAAAAACTTCAAGAAGATTTAAATAAAATCCGCCATGACTCTGCAAATATCATTCAAGCTGATCTTTTAGATACAAAACTATTACCAAATCTTATTGAGAAGACAATCAAAACCTACGGTAGATTAGATATTCTTATAAATAATGCTTCTAGCTATTATCCAACTGAAATCGGAAAAATGAATGAGGAAAATTGGAATGATCTTATAGGAAGTAATTTAAAAGCACCCTTATTTTTATCTCAACTTGCAGCAGATGAGCTTATTAAAACTAAAGGCTGCATTATCAATATCACAGATACCCATATAGATAAACCGAAAAAAAATTATATTATTTATAGTATTGCTAAAGCGGGACTAACCACGCTTACAAAATCACTTGCTCAAGAATTAAGTCCAGAAGTCAGAGTTAACGCTGTTGCCCCAGGTCCAGTTTTATGGCCTGAAAATAATGAAGAATTTAACGATATTTACAAACAACGAGTTATTTCTCAAACACTATTAAAAAAAATAGGTACGCCTGAAGATATTGCGATAGCTGTGAAATTTTTAGTATTAGATGCTCCATTTATTACAGGTCATATTCTAGCCGTCGATGGGGGAAGGTCGCTCTCATTATGATCTCTCAAATTCCCATAGATGCTACAAATAACTTTCTGAAGTTACGCAATAAACTGATAGGGTTAACTGGCAAGGCAATCACTGATTTTAATATGATTGAAAATAATGACCGAGTTTTAGTATGCATGAGTGGGGGTAAAGATTCATATTCATTGTTAATGTTTTTATTAGCTCTTAAAGAAAGGGCTCCTATTCACTTTGATATTGTTGCAATGAATCTAGATCAAAAACAGCCAGGATTCCCCGCGGATGTATTGCCTAATTTTTTGAAGGATTTAGGAATTGAATATCAGATTGTTACGGAAGATACCTACTCAATTGTTAAAGAAAAAATTCCGAGCGGTAAAACAACCTGCTCTTTATGCTCTCGGCTAAGGCGAGGAATAATTTACAGAACAGCAAAAGAACTCAATATAAATAAAATTGCTTTAGGTCATCATCGTGATGATATTGTTGAAACGCTTTTTCTTAACATGTTTTTTGGCTCCAAATTAAAAGCTATGCCCCCTAAGTTAGTTTCTAATGATAATAAAAATATTATCATTAGACCTTTAGCATACTGCTCTGAAAAAGAGATCTCAAGCTATGCATCACGCATGAATTTTCCAATTATTCCTTGCAATTTATGTGGCTCACAAGAAAATCTTCAAAGAAAAAAAATAAAAGAAATGTTAACGGTATGGGAAAGAGAACAGCCAGGCCGCATTAACAATATATATAAAGCTATTTCAAATATTGAGCTCTCACATTTAGGAGATCGACGACTTTATGATTTCGTAAATCTTAATCAATCAAACAAAGAAGAAGATGAGCCCATTTTTACCGAAGATTTAATTAGAAACCTTAACGCTGACCTAAGCAATATCTCGTTATTCGCTGAAAATATCGCTTCTTAAAATCATTATTTAAATTTAATTAACGTAATTTATTTAACTAAGTTAGTATAGACACCTTGTATATATCAAGATTTAAATTTATTATGCTTCAAAATTTTTGATCTAAAACTACCTAATGTCTAAACTTTTAATTGTTGAATCCCCATCTAAAGCCAAAACCCTTAAAAAGTATCTGGGCAATAAATTCGAAGTTTTAGCATCATATGGCCATGTTCGCGATCTCATTCCAAAGACAGGTGCCGTTGAAACAGACAATAATTTCAAAATGAATTATGCAATTATTGAAAGAAATTCGAGACACGTTGATGAGATTGCAAGAGCTGTAAAAAAATCAGATGAAGTTTATCTAGCTACCGATCCAGATCGTGAAGGAGAGGCTATTTCATGGCATATCCTAGAGATACTGAATGAAAAAAAATTAACCAAAGACAAATTAATCAAACGCGTCATTTTTCAGGAAATTACTAAATCAGCTATTGAACTTGCTATCGAGCATCCAAGAGATATATCAATGCCCCTTGTCAATGCGCAACAAGCGAGGAGAGCTCTAGATTATCTTGTGGGATTTAATTTATCACCTCTGTTATGGAAGAAAATAAGAAGGGGCTTATCAGCAGGTAGAGTTCAGAGTCCGGCACTAAGACTTATTATTGAGAGAGAAATTGAAATTGAAAAATTTATAAGTCAGGAATATTGGACGATTCATTTAGATTCATTAAAAGCTAAACACAAATTTCAAGCAAAACTTATTCAGCTCAATAATAAAAAAGTTGAACAATTTACTATTACCACAAAAGAAAATCATGAGTCTATTGTCGGAAAATTACTTTTAGAAAGCGCTGGCAAAACTAAAGTGACTCGTGTTGAAAAGAAACAAAGAACACGTAATCCTGCGCCTCCATTCACCACATCAACACTTCAACAAGAGTCAGTGCGCAAGCTTGGCTTTACAACAAGTCGAGCGATGAGAATTGCTCAACAGCTTTATGAGGGTATTGATATTGGAAGTGGTACTGTAGGTTTAATTACTTATATGAGAACAGATTCACTAACGCTCTCAAATGAAGCAATGAATCAAATTAGAGGTTACATCCAAACAAATTTTGATGCAGATTACTTACCTAAAGTACCTATTTTTTATAAAACTAAATCAAAAAATGCGCAAGAGGCTCATGAAGCAATTAGACCGACAGATATCAGCCGAACACCTCAAAGCCTTATTGGTAAATTATCTCCTGAACAATTTAAGCTGTATGAAATGATTTGGAAGCGTTCTTTAGCAAGTCAAATGACACCGGCTAAATTTGATGCTGTAAGTGTAGATCTTTCTATTGGATCTGAAGCAAATTTATTTAGGGCTACTGGTCAAACACTTATATTCCCTGGATTTATTGCTATTTATACTGAGAGCTTGGACGATGCTTCAAATGAAGATGAGGACTCTCTTAAATTACCGCCCCTTGAAGCTGGTGAAATTCTGACAGTCGATAAAATTTATGGTGACCAACATTTTACTGAACCTCCTCCAAGATACTCTGAAGCTAGCTTAGTAAAATCGCTGGAGGAATACGGTATTGGAAGACCTTCTACCTATGCAAGCATTATTTCAACACTCCAAGATCGTGAATATGTCATTCTTGATAAAAAGAGATTCATGCCTACTGATGTAGGTCGTGTTGTTAACAAATTTCTAACTGAGCATTTTACTCGTTATGTTGATTATGATTTTACTGCTGGTCTTGAAAGTTCTTTAGACGAAATTGCAGAAAACAATAAAGAATGGGTACCACTTCTTAAAAGCTTTTGGGATGATTTCAATAAAACAATTCTTGAAAAATCAAATATAGATCGAGCTGAAATTAC
>DATCVG010000071.1:0-2281 GCA_036567085.1 Candidatus Methylopumilus sp. | reverse complement strand
TATCGATGGTGAGATTTATGAAATTGATGCACTACCTAAACTTACCAAAACTAAAAAACATCAAGTCGATGTTGTGGTGGATCGCATTAAAATTAATCCAGACATTAAGCAGCGCATCACGGAGTCCACTGAAACGGCATTAAAGCTTGCGGATGGCAAAATGATCGCAGTCGAAATGGATACCAACACCTCGCATCTTTTCTCCGCGAAATTTGCATGCCCTTTATGCGATTATTCATTGGAAGAATTGGAGCCACGCATCTTCTCATTTAATAATCCGATGGGAGCTTGTCCTGAATGTGATGGGATTGGCAATATCAATTTTTTTGATCCTAAGCGTGTGGTGGCTTTCCCACATTTGTCTCTTGCATCAGGTGCCATCAAAGGCTGGGATAAACGAAATCAATTTTATTTTCAACTTTTACAATCTTTGAGTGAGCATTACACATTTGATCTAGAAACCGCTTTTGAAGAGTTGCCTGAAAAAATTCAAGATGTGATCCTAAATGGTAGCGGATCGGAACACATTAATTTTTCTTATATCAATGAACGTGGCCAGATCATCAAAAAGATGCACAGCTTTGAAGGCATCTTAAATAATCTAAAACGTCGCTATCACGAGACTGATTCAGGAACAGTTCGAGATGAACTTGCAAAATATTTAAATATGCAACCATGCCCATCCTGTGAAGGCTCACGCTTAAGGATTGAAGCAAGGCACGTCAAAGTGGGTAAAAAAAATATTCATGACATATGTAACACCCCTTTAAAAGAAACCGTACATTTTTTTGAGTCCCTAAAACTAAAGGGGGCCAAAAAAACGATTGCTGAAAAAATCATTTTTGAAATTACGAGTCGTTTAAAATTTTTAGTCAATGTGGGTTTGGATTATTTATCCCTATCTCGTTCGGCCGAAACCTTATCAGGAGGCGAAGCGCAGCGTATTCGATTAGCCTCACAAATTGGTAGTGGTTTAACTGGAGTCATGTATGTACTCGATGAACCTTCAATTGGATTACATCAACGCGATAACGATCGCTTACTTGAAACTTTAAAGAGATTACGTGATTTAGGTAATACTGTGATTGTCGTGGAGCACGACCAAGACGCTATTCTTGCGGCCGACCATGTGGTTGATATTGGCCCAGGAGCCGGTGAACATGGTGGCTATATTGTCGCTGAAGGCACCCCTAAGATGATTGCAAAACATGCTCAATCTCTCACAGGGCAATATATTAGTGGTCGTCGAGAAATTAAGTATAAAAATAAGAGAGTATTGCCACGCACTTTGAAATGGTTAGAGTTAAAAGGTGCCAAGGGAAATAATTTAAAGAATGTCCATCTCAAGTTACCGATTGGACTTCTCACATGTATTACGGGTGTCTCAGGAAGTGGTAAATCATCCCTCATCAATGACACGCTTTATCGTGCAGTAGCACAACATTTATATGGCAGTCATACCGAACCTGCAGAACATGCCTCGATTAAAGGCTTAGATTTTTTTGATAAGGTAGTGGATGTGGATCAAAGCCCCATTGGTCGAACACCGCGATCCAATCCTGCGACTTACACAGGACTTTTTACGCCCACACGAGAGCTTTTTGCGCAACTCAATGAAAGTCGTAATCGTGGTTATGGCCCTGGTCGCTTTTCATTTAACGTCAAGGGGGGTCGATGTGAGGCATGTGAAGGTGATGGTGTGATTAAGGTTGAAATGCACTTCTTACCTGATGTGTATGTCCCCTGTGATATTTGCCAAGGGAAACGTTATAACCGTGAAACTTTAGAGATTCAATTCAAGGGAAAAAATATTCATGATGTCTTATCCATGACCGTTGAACAAGCATATGAATTTTTTAATGCGATTCCTGCCGTTGAAAAAAAATTACGCACGCTTATCGAAGTAGGCTTAGGCTATATCACCTTAGGACAGAATGCGACGAGCCTTTCCGGGGGCGAAGCACAGCGCGTTAAATTAGCGCTAGAACTTTCAAAGAGAGATACGGGAAGAACACTATATATTTTAGATGAGCCGACAACTGGACTTCACTTTGCTGATATTCAATTATTGCTTGATGTGATTCATAAGCTTCGCGATGCAGGTAATACGATTGTGATTATCGAACATAATTTAGATGTCATTAAAACAGCAGACTGGATTATTGATTTAGGGCCTGAAGGTGGTGACGGGGGTGGTGAAATTATTGCAGAAGGCACCCCTGAAGAAGTTGCTAATCACAAGAAGAGTTACACTGGTAAATATTTAAAACCTTACTTGAAA
>DATCVG010000070.1:0-5102 GCA_036567085.1 Candidatus Methylopumilus sp. | reverse complement strand
ATGCTGGTAATAATTTTTTTCATTTGAATTAACGCCTTTATTGATTAATTAACTTATTAATTATAAATTGTTTTTATATATAACATTAGTCAATTTTAATAAATTGACCAAAAGATCGACTTTGTTTGCCCGTTTTAATTTCATAGAGATACTCTTGTTTTTCTAAGTCAATAATTGAAATTGAGTCGCTTCTCCAATTAGAAGTTATTAGTATATTATTTTGCTCATTAATATCGATACCTTCTGGATTCCCGCCCACTTTAATCTTTTTGACTTCCTTTTTTGATTTAAGATCAATGACGCTAATATTGTCATCTTGAGTATTTGTAACAAAGGCAAAATGATTGTTTAAATCAGATACCACGCCATAAGGATGATCGCCAACCTTAATAGTCTCTGTAGCAAATGAACTGGTATTCACAATAGATATTGAATCATCTAGGACATTAACAACAAAAAGCAAGTCTTTGTTAACAAACACGCCGTATGGATGCTTACCTACTTTAATTTTGTTAACAAGATTTAAATCCGATTGGTTATATATTTCAACTGTATTTTCGTCGCGATTAGAAATAAAAAGATACTTCCCTTTAGAGTCACAGATTATGCCGGAAGGTGATTTGCCAACAGTCATTTTTTTAATCACCACTAAAGATTTTGTTTCGATTACATAAAGCTCGCTATTAAACCAATCGCTCACAAAGATATAGTCTTCGTTGCTAGATTTAGTAATTCCAACTGGCGTTCCATTAAGTTTGATTGTCTTAATAACCTCATTAAGTTGAAGATCCAAAACACTCACAGAACTATCATTGGCATTTGAAATATAGGCATAAGATTGCTTTAGAGAAATAGCAATGCCTACAGGACCATTACCTACAGAAATTTCTTGTCTAATTTTTTTCTTTTTGATGTCAACGACACTAACTGTATTCGAGCCTTGATTAGTAATATAGGCAATAGGTGCGCTGAAACATCCGCTAAGGAATATACATAAAATAACTAAAATAAAATTTTTAAAAGTCATGTTTTTTTCAATTTTTTCTTAATAGATTCTAGCTTTAATTCTGGCTTTTATTTAAACTAAATCAATAAAAAAACTGAAGTAAATCTTAAGGTATTTCTATGATTGATAAAGATGGGTATCGGCCCAATGTTGGCATTGTAATTTGTAATGCTGAGAATCAGGTTTTTTGGGCAAAGCGTGCACAAGAACATGCTTGGCAATTTCCTCAAGGTGGCATTCAAAAAGGCGAGGCGCCAGAACAGGCTATGTATCGAGAGCTTATGGAAGAAGTAGGATTAAAGCCGCATCATGTAGAAATACTAGGCCGAACAAAAGACTGGTTGAAATACGAAGTGCCATCACAATGGCTTCGAAGAGATTTTAGAGGCACTTACAAAGGTCAAAAACAAATATGGTATCTATTAAGAATGAAGGGTCAAGATACCGATATATTCTTGAGAAACACCAAAAAACCTGAATTTGATGCATGGCGATGGCATGATTACTGGTTACCTCTTAGTGAGGTGATTGAATTTAAGAGGGACGTATATAGATTAGCTTTAAATGAGCTTCGTTTATTTTTAGATAATTAATTTATTTTTTTAATTCAGCAATAATGGTTTCGCCATTAAAAACTTTTTCGCCAAGAGAAACGTTTATTTTTGAATTGATAGGTAAGAATAAATCAACACGAGAACCAAATCTTATAAATCCATATCTTTCACCAACATCCAATACATCACCTTTATTTACATAGCATAAAATTCTTCTCGCAATTAAGCCTGCAATTTGAACGCAAGTGATATCAAAACCTTCTTTAGTTTTAAGATGAAGTGCGCATCTTTCATTCTCTAATGATGCTTTTGATAAGGCCGCATTTAGGAATTTGCCCGGGAAATACCATTTATTCATAACGGTTGACTTGACGGGGATTTTGTTCGAGTGGACATTGAAAACATTCATAAAGACGCTTACTTTAATTGCAGGTCTATTGAGATAATTGTCTTTGCATTTTTCAATTACAATTACTCTGCCATCAGCCGCTGATACCACGATACTTTTTTTAGAAGGCGTATTCCTTTTTGGATCTCTAAAAAATTGCAAAATAAATAATGAGATGATCCAAAGAGGAATCGACCATAAAGTGCATATATTAAATACTAAGGCTGATATAGCAATCGATGTTATGAGAAATGGCCAGCCTTCTCTAGCGATTATAGGGTAAGTTTTTTTTACCATGAAACTAGTTTTTGCTTTGATCTACAAGCTTGTTTTTAGCAATCCAAGGCATCATTGATCTTAATTGTGAGCCGACTTTTTCAATAGGATGTTCAGCATTCAGTCTTCTTCTTGCTGTCATTTCTGGATAGTTTGTTTTTCCTTCAAGGATGAAACGTTTTGCATATTCACCGTTTTGAATATTTTTCAAAGCTTCTTTCATTGCTAATTTGGCTTCATTACCAATCACTCTTGGGCCAGTCACGTATTCACCATACTCAGCATTGTTTGAGATGGAATAGTTCATATTAGCAATACCACCTTCATACATTAAATCTACAATGAGTTTAAGTTCATGTAAGCATTCAAAATAAGCCATTTCTGGAGCGTATCCTGCTTCAGTTAATATTTCAAAACCTGCTTTAACAAGTTCAACTGCACCGCCACATAAAACAGCTTGTTCTCCAAATAAATCAGTTTCAGTTTCTTCACGGAAATCTGTTTCAATGACGCCGCCTTTAGTGCCTCCATTTGCCGCTGCATATGACAGCGCGATGTCTTTAGCTTTACCAGATTTATTTTGATAAATTGCAATTAATGTAGGTACACCACCACCTTTGAGATACTCTGAGCGCACTGTATGGCCAGGCCCTTTAGGCGCAATCATAATGACATCAAGATCTTCCCTTGGAATAATTTGGTTATAGTGGATATTAAATCCGTGTGCGAAAGCCAAGACTGCATTTTTTTTCAAGAATGGCGCGACTTCTTGATGAAAAATTTGAGGCATTGTTTCATCTGGAATTAAAAGCATAACGACATCAGCATTTTTAACGGCTTCATTAATTTCTGAAACGTTATGTCCAGCATTTTTGGCTTTATCCCATGAAGCACCACCTTTTCTGAGAGCAACAGTGACGTTGACGCCTGATTCTTTTAGATTAGCTGCGTGAGCATGACCCTGTGAGCCATAACCTACAATAGCTACATTCAATTTTTTAATTAAATTTAAATCAGCATCTTTGTCGTAATAAACCTTCATAATACCCTTTCAGTTTTAATTTATACTTTTAAAATTCTATCACCGCGTCCAATACCTGACGCACCAGTTCTCACTGTTTCTAAAATAGCCGCTTTATCAATACTTTCAATATAAGCATCTAATTTACTGGATGATCCTGTTATCTCAATGGTAAAAGAGTTGTCAGAAACATCGATAATTCGCCCTCTAAAAATATCGCACATCCTTTTCATCTCATCTCGATATTGAGCATTCGCTTTTACTTTAACGATCATTAATTCTCGTTCAATGAATCGACCATCATTAAGATCTAACACCTTTACAACATCAATTAATTTATTTAACTGCTTAATGATTTGTTCAATAATTTCATCCGAACCAGAAGTTACAATGGTCATTCTTGATAGCGTTGGGTCTTCAGTGGGCGCTACAGTTAAAGATTCAATGTTATAACCCCTTGCAGAAAAAAGCCCTGAAACTCTTGATAAAGCTCCAGACTCGTTTTCCATCAAAAGAGAAATAATATGTCTCATTTATAGATCCTCAGCTGTAATCATTTCTGACAAGCCTTTTCCATTAGGAACCATTGGAAATACATTTTCTTTTTGATCGGTAATAAAGTCCATAAAGACTAAACGTTCTTTAAGTTTATTGCTAAAAGCTTCTTTTAGAGCCGGTTCAACATCGCTAGGTTTTTCAATCTTCATTCCAACGTGCCCATAGGATTCGGCTAATTTTACAAAATCAGGTAATGCTTCCATGTAGGACTCTGCATAACGATTTCCATAAAAAAATTCTTGCCACTGTCTTACCATACCCATGTAACGATTATTAAGATTAATAATCTTAATAGGCAAATGGAATTGCTTACATGTAGATAATTCTTGAATACACATTTGTATAGAAGCTTCGCCTGTAACGCAAGCAACTTGTGCATCAGGGTGTGCTAATTGAGCACCCATGGCGTAAGGTAGGCCAACACCCATCGTTCCAAGCCCGCCCGAATTAATCCATCTTCTGGGTTTGTCAAAAGGATAATATTGCGCTGCCCACATTTGGTGCTGCCCCACATCCGAAGTTATAAACGCATCACCCTTTGTGACTTTATGTAATGTTTGAATAACAAATTGAGGTTTAATAAGTTTTTTGTCATTTTTAAAGCTTAAACAATTCATTGATCGCCATTGATCAATATCTTTAAACCAATGTTTAAGATATGAGTTTTGTTTCATTTTCTCTTTAGATAAGAGATCATTGAGTTCAGTGAGTACCGAAACGACATCGCCTACGATAGGAATATCGATCTTTACTCTTTTAGAAATAGATGATGGATCAATATCAATATGAATGATTGTTTTTGGTTTTGATAAAAAATGTTCTGGATTACCAATTACCCTGTCGTCAAAACGAGCACCAACAGCCAACAATACATCACATTCTTGCATCGCCATATTAGCCTCATAAGTGCCATGCATGCCCAACATGCCGAGAAACTGTTTATCGCTTGCTGGAAAGCCACCCAAACCCATAAGTGTGCTTGTGATGGGGGATCCGATAGTGCGAACAAATTTAGATAATTGTGAAGAGGCATCTCCTAATACAACGCCACCACCTGAATAGATCATTGGTCTTTTCGCATTTAAAAGGAGCGATAAAGCTTTTTTAATTTGACCGCTATGACCCTTAATAATAGGGTTATAAGATCTTAAATGCACTGATTTTGGATAACTAAATTCGTATTTTTCGGCTGTAATATCTTTTGGTATATCAACGAGAACAGGGCCAGGCCTGCCGCTTGATGCAACATAAAATGCTTTTTTCATTGTTGATGCAATATCTTTAATATCTTTAACTAAA
>DATCVG010000069.1:0-2281 GCA_036567085.1 Candidatus Methylopumilus sp. | reverse complement strand
TCATAGGGTTTATCATTAATTAGTTCCGGCGTTTTTAGAATGTTGGAATTAATTTCAATTATCACGCCATTGAGCGGACCGACTAAATCAGAAGCAGTTTTGACAGATTCAATCACTCCAAAGGCTACATTTCTTAAAATTTGACTTTGTAATTCGGGTAAATCTACAAAAACAATATCACCCAAAAGATTTTGTGCATAATCAGTGACACCAACCTCGTAAGTGCTCTCACTAATAGATTTAATCCATAAGTGCTCAGGTGTATAAATAAGTGTATTAGGAATATTCATAATAAATTAGCTAATTGGAATTTTATCTTTAAATACATTAAGTTAATGACAAATTTGATTTTTTTGTTTATTATCGCGTAAATTTAGTAAGAATAGGAGATTACCTAGTGAAAGAGCGTATCAGACTTTTTTTCATCCTAAGCTTAACCTTTTTCTTAGCCTCAGTATCAGCTGAAGCAAACCAACCAAGATCTAAAAAACCAACAAGAGCAGAATTAGCTCGTATATCTGCAGCAGACAATAAGACAAATAAAGATGGCCTTTTAAGAGTGGCTTCCTCTAACGCACTTATTGTCAATCAAAATACAGGTGAAGTTTTGTATGCAAAAGATACAGACGCACAAACCTCTATTGCCTCTGTAACTAAACTTATGACCGCTATGGTCACTTTGGATGCAAAGCTCCCGATGGATGAAGAAATTACCATTACTGAAGAAGATGTCGATACCTTAAAAAATTCAAGTTCAAAATTACCTGTTGGAACAGTATTGCCTCGTTCAGAACTTCTTAAAATTGCTTTAATCGCTTCAGATAACCGTGCAGCATCAGCATTAGGCAGAAATTACCCAACTGGAAAAACTGGTTTTATAAATGCGATGAACATTAAAGCATTACAGCTTGATATGACACGAAGCGAGTTTGCAGATCCAACAGGCCTCAATAATCATAATATGTCGACAGCAGAAGATCTTGTAAAGATGGTAAAGGCTGCTTATCAATATCCTGAAATTCGTGAAATTACAACTACAGCTTCATATGAAACCTATGTTAAAGGGCACCGTGCGCCAGTAAACTTTAATAATACGAATGGATTGGTTAGAAAAAGTGATTGGGTGATTGGTTTGTCAAAGACTGGTTTTATTCAGGAGGCGGGAAAATGCCTTGTTATGCAAGCTATGATTAGCGGACAGCCGATGATTATCGTTTTACTCAAATCTTATGGAAATGCCACTCGAATTGCAGATGCAAATAGAATTCGAAAATGGATTGAAAAAACATCTTCAATTTCTTTTTCGGATCAATCTAAAAGAAATAGCTAAGCTTTTTTAGTTTTTACGAGCTTCTTTTTTGCTAAAGATTTTTTAGCAAGCACTTTTTTCTCAGACGTTTTCTTGGCGGTTGTTTTTTTAACTGTCGCTTTCTTTTTGCCTTTGCCCAAAGCTTCTTTATTGCTAATAAGAACTAAAGCATCTTCAAAAGTAATTTTTTCAATATCTTGATCTTTTGGAAGGGTGACTTTGGTTGAGCCTTTTTGAAGGTATTTGCCATAGCGACCATTAAAGATTTCAACTGAAAGATTTGTTTCGGGGTCATTACCCAAGTTTTTTAAAGGTGCATTTTTAGCAATAGCTTCAGCAATGAGCTCAAGTCCTCGTTCGAGTGTCACATCAAAAATGGATTCTGACCTAGGAATAGATTTAAATTTTCCATCATAATTTACATAAGGCCCAAAACGCCCAATATTTACAATGACTTTCTTTCCTGTATCTGGATGAAGACCTAGCTCCTTAGGAAGTGATAAAAGATTTAATGCGATATCTTCATTTAGATCACTTAGTGATATCTCTTTAGGAACACTTACCCGCTTAGGTTTCTTTTTACTATCTTCCTCTTGAATGCCAACTTGAAGATAAGGTCCGTAAGGACCGACCAATAAAAGAACATCTTTTTCAGTTTCAGGATCTTTACAAACAAGGACAGGTTCATTTGGAGTGCTAGAGTCACCGTTTACATTTCTTGTGTAATCACAATCAGGATAACCGGAACAACCAATAAATTTACCTCTTCTCCCTAATCTAGAAAATAAGGGCTTACTACATTTGGGACAGTCCTCATGAATAGCTTCTTGTGTAATTTCAGCTCGATCTATATTTGATTTTTCAAGAATTGTTTTATTGAAATCATCCCAAAAGCTTTTAAGAAGTGGTACCCATTCTTTATTGTTTTCTGCAATTTCGTCTAAAGAACTTTCAAGACCAGCAGTAAAATCA
>DATCVG010000068.1:0-3873 GCA_036567085.1 Candidatus Methylopumilus sp. | reverse complement strand
CCCGAAATAAGACATAGTGCATGTTTTAAAAGAGGATGATCCGTTACAATCGGTACTGAAAATTTACTTGCTTTATTGGTCACGATACCCCAAGGTATTTTTTTACGATTTAAATCTTGAATTAATGCTTCTACACCATCCATGCATTGCACATCTTGGTTGAATATTTCTTTATAAATGTCTAAAAATTCTTCAATACGTGAATCAAATAGAGGGTCATTTTTATCCATATCAAACCCAGCCTTAAGAAGTCCTGCAGCGCCATGTGAAGCAAAGGATCGACCCTTTAAAAAAGAAATGGGGGCTAAATCATATTTTTTTCTTAATTGATTAAGGGCTCCTACAAGCTGCGGCGCACTATCAATCAAAGTGCCATCTAGGTCGAAAAGAACTGCTTTCATGATGAGTCATTGGTGACTTCAATCAGATAATTGACTGATACATCATCCCCTAATTTGTAGATATCTGTGATGGGGTTATAAGTCATACCCTTTAGTGTTTTTATATTTAAATTTTCTTGTCTGCACCATGCAATTAATTCAGAAGGTTTAATAAATTTTTCATAATCGTGTGTGCCACGTGGCAATAACTTCAAAATATATTCAGCACCAATCACAGCAAATAAGTAGGCCTTGATATTGCGGTTAATCGTTGACATAAAAAGTGTGCCACCCGGTTTTAAAATTTTTGCGCATAAAGACACAATACTTGATGGTTCTGGCACATGCTCTAGCATCTCCATACATGTGATGACATCAAATAACGGGCCATCTTGTGAAGCCAAGACTTCCAATGAGGTACATTGATAATCAATATCGAGCTTAGATTGAAGTGCATGAAGCTTTGCAATGTTAATCACTTTTTCACCCATATCAATACCCGTCACATGCGCACCCAGTTTTGCCATAGACTCGGACAAAATACCTCCACCACAGCCGACATCGAGTACTTTTTTGTTCTTTAAATTCACTTTTTCGTGAATAAAATTAAGACGAAGTGGGTTGATCTGATGAAGTGGTTTAAATTCACCTCCTTCATCCCACCATTTATGAGCGAGCTCATTAAATTTATCGACTTCTTCTTGTGAAACGTTTATATGCTTTGTTTTAGTTTGAGTTGCCATCGTAGCGCTATATCCTTACATACTTGAATATCCATGGATGCGAAGTGCCCTTCCTCATATTGCAATATACCATTTACCCAAACATGACTGACTTCTTCCCGTGATGCTGCATAAATTAAATGGCTCATCGGATCATATATGGGTAATGTTGATAATTGATCCATATTAAATACTGTCAAATCGGCATATTTACCTTTTTCGATAGATCCAATGTGGTCGTCTAAGCCTAATGCTTTTGCAGCATTAATGGTCATCATCTCTAAAGATGATTTAGCATTAAGTATTGCAGGATTTTTTGTAAGCCCTTTGGCGAGTAAAGATGCTAATTGCATATCATGCAATAAATCTTGCTTATTGTTACTCCCACTGCCATCGGTGCCTATACATACATTAATATCATGTTTTTGTAATGTACTTATATCTGCCATACCACTACCTAATTTTAAATTTGAAACTGGGCAATGAATCACTGAAGCAGATTCTTTTGAGAGCGTAGCTAAATCCTTATCATTTAAATAAACAGAATGTACTGCCATAAATTGTGGGCTCAGAATGCCAAGACGATTTAGTCTCTCAATGGGCCTTAATTGGTATTGATTTAAACTTTCTTGAATTTCATCTTCTGTTTCATGCACATGCATATGTATAGTGAGATTAAGCTGATTTGCATAGGTTAATACTTGAGATAGTGTTTTATCTGAAATTGAGTATGGTGCATGCGGAGCTATACTTGAAGTAATTAATGCTTCATCTCGCCAGCCATCTCGAGCCTCGAGCCCTTTCATCAAGTAATCTTCCCCATCATTGGCATAATTAGACGGATAATCCATCACCAAAAGACCAATGTTCGCCCTCATACCGCTTTGTTTAATCGCACGCGATGCTGCTTCAGGATAAAAATACATTTCATTGAATGTCGTCACACCACTCTTTAACATTTCAGCACATGCAATTAATGTGCCGTCGTAAACAAAATCAGGTGTGACCCATTTTTTTTCTAGTGGCCAAATAGATTCATTCAGCCATGTATGAAGTGGTTGATCGTCTGCAAAACCTCTAAATAAATTCATCGCTGCATGTGTATGCGCATTGATAAGGCCTGGAGTTACTATATGATGGTGAAGCTGAAAGTGCTCATGAGCTTGATAAAGTGAAGCAACTTTTTTTGTCTCAATAATATCAATGATTCGATCCTGATCAATAACGATCGAATGATCGTCTAGTGTAATATTATGCGGCCTAACAGGACAGATCCATTTAGCAGAAATAATCGTGCTGACATGCTGAACTTGAGGATCTGCCATTAGGTATTATTCGAAGGGATGTTTAAGAACAATCGTTTCGTCACGCTCAGGGCCTGTAGATACAACATGAATTGGTACTTCACATAGTTTTTCTAATGTTTTTAGATAATGCTGTGCATTTTTAGGTAAGGCATCCCATGATTTAATACCGAATGTATTTTCACTCCAACCATCAACTTCAATCAGGATCGGCTTACAACGCGCCACTTGATCCGCACCCATAGGGAGTAGATCAATTTTTTTACCATCTAATTCGTAGCCTACGCATATCCCAATTTTTTTAATGCCATCTAATACATCTAACTTTGTAATGCATAAACTTGTCAGACTATTAATCATGGCAGAGCGTTTTAATGCTGCAGCATCAAACCAACCGCAACGCCTTTTACGTTTAGTGACTGTGCCAATTTCTTTACCCTTCGTTGACATTTGATATCCAGGTGTATTTTCAGTTTCAATATCCAGTTCACTTGGAAAAGGGCCGCCACCCACGCGTGTGGTATATGCTTTTGTAATGCCTAAAATATAATGCAACATATGAGGGCCGACACCCGCGCCTGCTGCTGCCTGGCCTGATACGCAATTGGATGAGGTCACATAAGGATAAGTGCCATGATCAATATCTAAAAGTGAGCCTTGTGCACCTTCAAACAATAAATTTTTATTCTTGGCATTTGCCTCATAAAGTTTTTGTGATACATCAGCAAGATATGGTTTAATTTTCTCCGCATGCGTCATTGAAAGATCGAATTGTTCATTGACATCAATCGGATCTTTTTTTAAATAATGCTGCAAGACAAAATTATGGTAATCCATGACCTCAATGAGTTTCTTTTTGAATGAGTCTGGATTAAGTAAGTCATAGACGCGCAGTGAGCGACGCGCGACTTTATCTTCATAAGCGGGGCCAATACCCTTACCTGTCGTACCGATCTTCGATTCACGCATTGCTTCCCTAGCTTGGTCGAGTGCAACATGGTGTTTTAAAATTAACGGGCAACCTGGACTTACAAATAAACGATTACTGACTTCGATACCATCTTTTTCGAGTGTTTTAATTTCATGAAGCAAATGCTCAATATCAAGCACAACACCATTACCAATAAAACAATCGACATTGTTACGAATGATACCTGAGGGTACTAAATTTAATTTATATTCTTTTTGGTTTAAGCCTTGGCCAATGACTAGGGTATGTCCAGCATTGTGTCCACCTTGAAAGCGAACCACACCTTCAGCATGATCAGTTAACCAATCAACAATTTTACCTTTACCTTCATCGCCCCATTGCGTGCCAATCACTACTAAATTTTTTGCCATCTTTAATTAGACCGTTTTCACTTTCCACGCTTGAGATGCGTCTTGAATCAATATGCGATCACAATTATTTTCGACTGCTTTCATATTTCCAAACAAATCGATCGCAACAATTTCACCTTTTTGACG
>DATCVG010000067.1:0-7011 GCA_036567085.1 Candidatus Methylopumilus sp. | reverse complement strand
CTTAATGCCATATGCTTTTAATACATCCAACATGGGTTTTGATGGCGAGATAATACCGTCAACTGCATTACATTGTCTTCTCGATATAGTTCTTGCAAGCTTTCTAGAAATAAATTGTGGGATAAAGGGTAAATAATGATGTAAATAATCCTCAAAGAATGTATGGTAAGTTTCAACCACGGGTATATCTAATTTTTTTCCAAAATGAATACCCACGTAATGTGCTGTAAATGGTGTATGAATATGTATTACATCAAAATGACCTTCTTCAACCCATGGTAATAATGCTTTCAATTTACCAAAATTCATTAAGCGATCTTCAGGATCGAAATAAATCTTATGGGAAGGCACTCTTATAATCCAGTCTGCATGCTTATCTTCATCGCCATAAGAGGGTGCGATTAAAGTCACTTGATGACCAAGTGCTTTGAGCTCATTTGCGAATGTATTAATGGATGTAGAGACCCCGTTCACGCGAGGAAAAAAAACATCAGATATAAAAAGTATATTCATTTAAATAATATAAATAGAAATGATTGAAATAAGCATGCCTATTAAACCACCTACTAAAACATCACTTGGGTAATGCAGTCCTAAAATGGGTCGAGATAATCCAATTAAAATCGTGAATGGTATTAATGCAGTTGCTAACATAGGGTAATAATGGCTAGCTACCATTGAGAATATGACCGCGTGTAATGTGTGTCCAGATGGAAAGCTAAATTGATCTAGGGGTATGCTTCTTAGTGAAATTTGCTGGTATACATTGAATGGGCGTGGACGAAGTGTTCTGACCTTAAGCCACTTATAAATTAATGTACCAATCAATCCGGCAGCTACCATATGACATACAGGCAATAATGCGCGAGCATGATCTAAACATAACATCAGTGCCATGAGGCCATACCAAAATATACCATCACCAAGACGACTAATACCTTTAAAGAAATTTCGGATGAGAATGTTATGGCTAGTTTTATTAAATGTAATGCATAAATGGCTATCGACATGATGAAGCTGATTCATGTACAACTTGATTTTATTTGGCATAGCATTTATCCATAATAGATATAACGTAAAGGTTAATATCAAATTGTGAAAGTTTTATGACAAATTTTGAGATAAGTTTTTTTGAATCATTTCATAGGTATAGCTTGCAAGTTCCTTTCTATTACCTCGAGGTTTGATAGGCTGCAAGACATCGACGACAGCTTGAATATGTTTTTCATTTTTAATCTTCATGATTGAATCGACAAGCGACATATCACCGACAAATGCAACCTTGTCTGTGTAACCGCTATCATCTTTATACAGTATGCATATAGGTAGAATCGCTCTATTAGAATCAATCGAAGATTGAAATAAATTACTTTTAAAGGGTAAGACATATCGACCATTGGTAGAAGTACCTTCTGGAAATATACACACAGATCGTTTGACTAAACGTCGCTTTATCTTCTTTAAAGCTTTTTTTATGTCCGACACCTTATCGCGCTTAATAAATATTGTCCCTGTCATATGAGCTACCCAGCCAAAAAGAGGCCACGAAGCTACATCTGATTTCGCTACAAAAATAGATGGCTTAATGGATTGAATCACGATGATATCAAGCCATGAAATATGGTTAGACACGAGTAGATATTTTTTTTGATTAAAGAGAAATATTTCTTCTCCTTTGATAGTGACCTTAATCTCAAAAATAGACAGAAGTTTTTTACACCAAAATTGAATAATTTTCTCTTGTTGCGACTTTGCTGAGATAACAATTATTAAGCATAAAGGTATGACCAATAATATGTGTAAAAGTATCTTCAAGGTTTTCATGTCACACATATTAATGATCTTCTGTGTCATATTTGTGACACTGTATTGTCACGAAACTTTCATACTTGTCATATTTAATGCTCACATATGAAAAGATATCGTGCGATTTGGATTTCTGATGTTCATCTAGGTACTGCCGAATGTAAGGCTGAATACCTTCTCGACTTTCTTAAAAATAATACTGCCGAAACGATTTACTTGGTGGGCGATATCATTGATGGATGGGCGCTTAAAAAACGGTGGTACTGGCCTCAAAAACATAATGATGTGATTCAAAAGCTTTTACGCAAAGCAAGAAAAGGTTCAAGGATTATCTATATACCAGGCAACCATGATGAGTTGGGTCGCCAATTTATTAATATGACTTTCGGTGATATTGAAATCAGAAATGATCTTATCCATACCACATTAAATGGCAAAAGGTTATGGGTGACCCACGGCGATCTTTTTGACAACATCATCTCATGCGCTAAATGGCTCTCGTTTGTCGGCGATACCCTTTATTACGTCATCTTGAGAATTAACCATTTCTCTAACGCCTTAAGGCACAAATACGGATTTCATTATTGGTCATTCTCTTCATACATCAAGAACTCAATTAAGAATGTTGTGAAGTACGTGGAGAATTTTGAAAAGCTGATGGCAGCTGAAGCTAAAAGAAAAAAATGTGATGGTGTCATATGTGGGCATATCCATAAAGCAGCTATTAAAAAAATCAAGGGTATTGATTATTACAATGATGGCGATTGGGTGGAGAGTCTTACAGCACTGGTAGAAACCAAGAAAGGAAAGCTAGAACTTGTCGACTGGCATCAGCATTCATTGTCATAAAAGATTAAAGCTATCTTCACACAAATGAAATATTTCTCTCCTAGAGTGTCACTAAACTTTTATATAGGAAATTTTTATGAGCGAATTGATATTAGATCCATCCTTAATGGGTGAACTAGCTTCACAAGATCAAAAATCTTTAAGCACAAATCAAAAGAATACCATTCAAATTTCATGGGCGCAGGATGAAAATGAGATAAGAGAGGCGCAACAATTAAGATATAAAGTTTTTGCAGAAGAGATGGGAGCCCACTTAACATCTAATTACGAAAAAATAGATAAAGATATCCTTGACCAATACTGTGATCATCTTCTGATACGAGATACCGAAACGCTTAAAGTCATCGGCACCTATCGAGTCCTACCCCCGCATAAGGCTAAAGAGGCTGGATTTTATTATTCGGATCTTGAGTTTCATCTAGATCGACTCATGCATCTATCAGATAAGATGGTAGAAGTAGGTCGCTCTTGTGTGCACAAAGATTTTAGAACAGGTGGAGTCATCATGGCCCTTTGGAGTGGTCTTGCCGACTACATGAAAAAAAATAATTACGAAGTGATGATTGGTTGCGCTAGTGTACCGATGGGTGATGGAGGACACTATGCTGCAAGTCTTGCTAAAAAAATTAGTGCCTCACACTTGTCACCCTTAGAATATCGTGTCACACCAAAGCTACCCTTACCTATTCATGAATTAGATCAAGATCTTGATGTTGAACCGCCAGCGCTCTTAAAAGGTTACTTGAGGGTGGGTGCTAAAGTTTGCGGCGACCCTGCATGGGATCCTGACTTTAACACTGCAGACTTTTTAACTATGTTCTTCTTAAAAGATATTCCTCCTCGTTACGCTAAGCATTTCCTCGTATGAGTCTCAACCTATATTAAAAAAGTGATGAGCCAGAGTTTGAGGATTAACTTACAGTATTCCAAACAAAGAGGAAGTATAAAAGATAGGGAAATTGCAAAGAGCGCAAATCAAGTATTAAAGGTGGTTAAACTTTTAAGTTCTACTTAAAAAAATCAGTGACTGCTTAATAGATGCTGATGGAGAATTTTGACACAAGTCTTCCAAGACCATCGGTGCTTGAGGAATGAGCTGATTTTTTTTCGTTCAAGCTTTAAACACTGTCTGATATTAAACTCTAAATCATGTACAAGGTATCCCGTTTTTCCATGCTCCACAATATCGATTGGGCCTGTCACAGGGTAGGCAGCAATCGGTAAATCATTCATTAAGGCCTCAATCATGACGATACCAAACGTGTCGGTTTTACTCGGAAAACAAAATACATCGTGTGCTCTATAAGTATCGGCTAACTCTCGTCCAAAAAGATAGCCTAAAAATTTTACTTTAGAATACTTTTTCCTATAAGCATTCAAGCGTGGACCCTCACCCACTATCGTAATTTCAAATTTATCTTGTAATGCACAAAGTACTTCTAGATTTTTTTCTCGACTCACACGTCCGACATAAATGACCCGAGGGTGTTTATTTTTAATAATTTTTTTGTGGCTGATGAGTTCGTTTGCAACCCCTCTCGTCCAAACATGTACATGTTTAAATCCCCTTCGCTTAAGCTCACGCTTGGCCGAAAGTGATGGAGTGAGAATAGCCTTACTATCACTATGAAACATTTTTAGATAGCCATATGTTACCTTACAGGGAATGCGCGCTAGCTTCCATAGGTACTCAGGAAATTTGGTATGGTAAGCCGTCGTATAAGGAATTTTATGAAGCTTACAATAAAGTCTTGCCACGAGCCCAATTGGGCCCTCCGTTCCGATATGTATATGTGTGGGCTTGATACTCTTTATTTTTTTGTAAGCCTGAAAAGGCTGCGTACAAATTTGTACCTCAGGATAAATCCTAAAGCTTGCCCATTGAAATAAGCCAGGATGGATTACTACAGTTTTTAGGGGTGAAGTCTTAACGATATTTCTATAGGTCGTTGAGACACCATTCACTTGATCAAACGAGTCTGTTGCTATAAGAATTTTAGTCACACAAAATTCTTACAAAAAAATATGACAATTTTGTTACAGAATACTTAATTCTTTATTTTTAATTTTTCAACAAATATAATTATTGGAGTATATTAAATAATCCATTTTAAGAGGAAATGTAACCATGCCTAACTATTATATTCAATTAAAAAAAATGGATGATGTTCATCAATACTTTACATGGTCCCCTGATGAGATCGAGATGCCTTGGTCAATGAAATATGATGAGAAAGTTCAGGACTATTTTAAAGATTCAATTGCAGCCCTTGAAGAATGGCGAAAAAATTACTCTCGAATTAAATAGTTTACCTTATGAAAAGTCCTTACAAGGGTAAGACCGGTATTCGAAGGCTCATCAACGCTTTTGGCTACTCAATTTCTGGCACATTCGCAGCATTTAAGCATGAAGATGCATTTAGGCAAGAAGTTATTCTAAGTTTAATTCTTATTCCACTCGCAATCTATTTTGGTGAGAGCGCTATCGAACAAGGGCTTATGATTAGTAGCATCCTACTCATTATTATTGTCGAACTTATTAACTCATCGATTGAGGCAACCGTTGATCGGATTTCAATCAAGCGTCATAAACTTGCAAAGCGCGCTAAGGACATTGGAAGTGCGGCTGTCTTTTTTACTCTCATCAATGCCGCTGTGATTTGGTTTTTAATACTCGTTAAATAAATCGTTTCATATTTTTCTATAAGGATTTAAAACTATCTTAGTTTGGGCCTGAAATAAGATAAAGCTCTCCTAACTCTATCAGTTCTGGATCATTTATTTTTTTGTGAATTTGGAGCGTACCTAGAAAATATCGCTCATTTTTTTTATACCAAGGTGCATGTGTTACATGCTTTGTAATTTCAACAATACCTGAGTGCTCTTCATCCATCGTCAAGAAATTAGGATGATTCTCATCCTGAAAAAACTCCGGCTTCACTGAAAAAAGTTTTGTAGCTTTTTTTTTGAGAGGGTCAAGTTCCCAGATGGATGCGAGGTGCTCATGATTACCAGGATCTTCATTAATGAGTATTTTTCCATTGTCAGACACTGTGATGTTGTCAAACATCTGCGCACCAATTTCTGAAGCGTTTAGAATTGATTGAATCGATCCCCCTTGCTTAGGATTATTGATGTCATCGAAAGTGAGTTGAAAAATTTGACTCATACCATCAATCTTGTCAGTAGTGGCAAAGTAGAAGACATTTTTATTGAGCGTATCCCACGCTCCATCTTCAGGTCTTTTAAACTGCGTAATATTTTTTTCAATTCCTAATTTTTCTATATCACTCCCCGACATTTGAGATACATCACCTAGTTCAACTAAATTAAATCGATCACTAATTACTTTAATCCCATAAAAGACGCCATACATAAGACCGGCTCTCTCCACTGGATTACCTTTCGATTTTTTTTCTCCTATGTAGAGATAAACTTGACCATCCTTGTTGTCATCCATACCCATGACGATTGTTTTCTCACCGCTCTTAGGGTGTGCTAACAAATTCTCCCAAGAGGATTTACCTAGATAGGGAAGCTCATAGGACGTTCCTTTCTCAGGTCCTGAAACAATGTGCGCAAAAGCTCTTCCTCCGTTTCGATCTTCTTCACCGCTTAAAAAAAATCTTCCTTTAAACCCTTTCATTGTTTTTGTATCAAAAAAGGCTGACTGATCTGGAAGATCGCCTGAACATAATTTATGAATGGGAGTGTTATTGATTACTTTAAATATATTTTTGTCGCGATCCCACAACTTAACTTTTTTAATGAGATCATTACCAGAAGTAATTTTTTTTGACCCTATGTCAAGCGTCCATTCGGAAACGAAAGCACCCTTACTCCCGTGTGATCTGATCACTCCTTGATCACTTGAAATCTCATGATTGACGAATATTGAAAGGTGATCATTATTTTTATTGAGCACTCCAATACCATCAGGGGATGCAACTAATCGATACTGAGTTTTATTAGCATTTGTCTCTTCGTTTATGAGAGATTTTATGTGCCAGTCCTGATGAAGCTCATTGATGTGCTTGTGCTGAATTTTTTCCGCACTATGCAAACTATCAATGATTAAAAAAGTTTTTAAAAAGAATAGAATGTAAAATAAAAATTTAGTCATCAACTATCTCGTGTTTAATTTTTGTAAATATTTCAGCGACTGATTTAAGTTTAAACCGTAATTGTATGCTGTTAAATAATCTTGTAGCGAGCTTCTATCTTATTTTTTAAAGGCTTCTTATTAAAATACGCCAAGGTATTACTGAGACTCAACGTGAATACAAAAAAAATCCTTCCGATCCAATGAAAGGAAGGATTAAGAAACTATTTATATATATTAAAGTTTTATTAGTC
>DATCVG010000066.1:0-3061 GCA_036567085.1 Candidatus Methylopumilus sp. | reverse complement strand
GCATTAAATGATGCTCAATTATCCATCGATTCTATTGACGGTATTGTGATGGTAGGTGGTGCGACACGGATGATGCATATTCAATCTGAAATTAAAACTTTCTTTAAGAAAGATTTGCTTAATGATCTTAATCCAGATGAGGTTGTTGCACTTGGTGCTGCAAGACAGGCGCATACACTCGCCGGAAATAAATCAGATCAAGACCTACTTCTTCTTGATGTAACACCCTTATCTCTTGGAGTTGAAACGATGGGTGGTTTAGTAGAAAAAATTATTCATAGAAACTCTACGATTCCGATCGCAAAAGCACAAGAATTTACAACCTATAAAGATGGGCAGACTGCCATGTCGATTCATGTATTGCAAGGTGAACGTGAACGTGTATCAGATTGCAGATCGCTTGCAAACTTTACCTTAACTGACATTCCTCCAATGGTCGCAGGGGCCGCCAAAATTCGTGTGACCTTCCAGATTGATGCGGATGGATTACTTTCAGTAGCAGCAAAAGAATTATCTACTAATAAAGAAACAAGCATTACCGTCAAACCTTCTTATGGCTTATCTGAGGATCAAATTTCAAATATGCTTATACAATCTTTTGAAAAAGCTGATGAAGATAAAAAGATACGCGCATTGAGTGAGGCTAAAATTGAAGGTGAGCAAATTATCATAGCCGTGCGAAATGCCCTAGATAAAAACGGCAATGAATTACTAACGCAGGAAGAAATTTCAGTGATTCAATCTGCCATAGAAAGACTTTTATCTGCTCTGAGCTCTGATAATTCCGATTTAATTACAGAGCATACAAAAGATTTAAACATGCTCACAGAATCATTTGCAGCTAAACTTATGGATGAGTCTGTGAGTCATGCTCTTAGAGGCAAATCGATAGATAAGGTAAACTTCTAATATGCCAAAAATTATTATCTTGCCACATGTTGAAATCTGCCCTCACGGTGAAGTGATTGATGCTAAACCCGGGCTTTCTATCTGTGAGAATTTATTACAAAACCATATTGAGATAGAACACGCTTGTGATCAAGTATGTGCATGCACGACATGTCATGTGATTGTGAGGGAAGGATTTGATACATTAAACGAAGCTGATGATTTGGAGGAAGATCTTCTTGATAAAGCCTGGGGATTGGAACCTCAATCAAGATTATCTTGCCAAGCTATTGTGGATCAGAATGATCTCACGATCGAGATTCCTCGTTACACTATTAATATGGCAAAAGAAGGTTAGGTTTCATTTTTTTCTTTTGAAGATTTTGTAATTACGCTATATTTAAGTAATAAATTTTATTGGCCTGATTATTTATTACTTGATGCAAATGCTGATTGTTTATATAGGCCATCTGAATTCATATTCCAGCTAGAAACATCTTTGAGTAATTCGTTTAAGCTTTCAAATTAATATATCTCTAATATATTACTTAGGCTTATTGTTTATACAAAAAAAATCCTTTCGATCATATGATCAAAAGGATCAAGTAATTATCTATACATTAAAGTTTTATTAGTCCGAATTTTTCACGGCATACGGTTGTCTTCCGAGCATATGAAGACGCATGGGCTTATGTTTTGTGTCTTCCTCCACTTGCTCGTTAATTAATGTCGCACCCTCAAAATTATCTTTCTTAGACTCAATAGGTGCCTGACTATATGGTCGTTTTGAAAGATTTTGATTATTGATATTAAATTTAGTATCTTTATTTTCATCTGCATATACGTTAGCTACTGCCAATAATATTCCGGCTGATAATACTGCGATTAGATTTTTAGTTTTCATGATGATCTCCTAGTTAATTTTAATTTTTAATTAGCTTTAATACCTTTGTTCATGGAGTGCATTATGTGCGGTCTTAGGCAAGGAAAAATCTCCCAAAATAGGTAGAACGGTGTATACTGATCGGCATATGGCAAATGAAACCAAAAATAATCTCAAGCAACCTTCCAGTGCCCGCGCATTCAGGCAGAGCCTGAGAGAGACGGAGTCAAATGAATCTCACCTGCGCTTACACTTGGAGTTTGGCCAACAACTATTCATGCATGGATGGAATGTCAACACTGCGTCCAGCCTACTTCACTCCCTATGTAATCTAGTCTCAGCGCAACAAGCTGTGCTTGCCCTAGAAAATATGGGCAAACTCGTTATTTTTGCCCAAATTGGTCAAACACTCCCAGTGGGGGCCAGAATTCCTATGATGGGCATACTCGCGCAAATGTTAAAAAACCCAGTACAGTTTGCGCTCTATGAAAACAAAAATACGCAATTATGGACACATCTAGATCCCCTTCACCATGAATGTCTCATACCTATCGCGATAGGACAACATGCTAAAGGGATGATTGGTTTATCAGGAAAAAAATTAACACTCAGTCAAGTCGAGAAAGAGTCCCTAAACGCTGTCGCTGGCCTGGTTGCACTTGCAATTGCTCAACATCAAGGGGTAGCTAGGAGTGAGTCAGATCAATCCATTCTAGAGACGCTTACCCCAAGAGAGCGAGAAATTTTTGCGATGCTACCAGCTGGATTGAGTAATAAAGAATTAGGCCATAAACTAGGGATAGCGTCTGGCACTGTCAAAATACATGTGGAACGTATACTCAATAAACTTGACGTCAAAGACAGAACACAGGCTGCTGTAAAAGCTGTTGAACTCGGTTATAAATCTTAAATTTTAAAATTATTTCAATACGCGAATCCATAGATTAAATTTCTTAAGATGAATAATCAAATTACAAACGCTAAAATAAAAAAAATTTCGCCAGCACGCTGGCTTGAGAGGGCTTGGCAGAATTTGCCGTTAGGCTTTAAAGGTGTATTTGTAATTGCGCTACCCTTAGCGATATTACTCGCTTCCTTAACTTCACTCTTCATTCGCGAACTAGAGTCTTCTAAGCTCGAAAATCAACTTAAACGTGCATTACAAAATCAGCGTGATATTCAAACTGTTCATACTCAACTCATGGAGGCTTCAACTGGGGTGAGAGATTTCTTACTGACCGGTGACAAACACTTTCTTACTATCTTTTTTGAGGCAGAAAAAAAACTCCC
>DATCVG010000065.1:0-17572 GCA_036567085.1 Candidatus Methylopumilus sp. | reverse complement strand
AATACAAGAACGCGTGACGAGGTTATTCGTCGTGAATTTAGACAGGTTGAATCTGGTTGGTATGCAGCAGATAAAATTGAACGTTCTAAAGAGCGACTCAAAAGAACGCAATTCTTCAGTGATACGAATATCGAAACTCCGGCAGTGCCTGGAACAACTGATCAGGTAGATCTCAAGGTCAAAGTGACCGAAAGGAATACAGGTAGCATTATGTTCGGTGCTGGACTTAGCAGCCAAGAGGGTGTAATTGGAAGCTTTAATGTGACTCAAGCTAATTTTCTTGGCACTGGCGACAGAGTTTCAGCTCAAGTAAACACAGGACGGATTAACCGGACTTATGCTTTAAGTATGACCCAACCATTTTTCACTCCTGAAGGCACTGCCTTATCATACGACCTTTATCGTCGAGATATGAATGCATCAAGAGTAACATTTGCAACTTATGATACGTCATCCATTGGCGCAGGATTTAGGTTCAGTGTACCTTTTACAGAAAGAAATGCTTTTTCTTATGGGTTAACGTTCGACAATACAGAAGTTGAAAATCTTAATTCAAATTTAGCGCCCATACGATTTATTAATTATTGCAAGAAGGTTAGGGGGGCTACAGACGTTACTGGTTGCTCGATGAATTCGTTAACAGCTTCAGTGGGTTGGACTGAGGATAGTCGTGATGATATTTTATTTCCAAAAAAAGGAGGATTAAGACGCATAAATGCAGAAATATCAACTCCGGGTCTTGATATTCAAATGTATAAACTAACCTTCCAAGAATCTGTTTATAAGGAAATCACTAACGATTTTACCTTTATGATTAATGGTCAAGTTGGTTATGCAGATAGCTATGGAGGAAAGGAATTTCCTTTCTTTAAAAACTTTTATGTAGGGGGAGTTAATTCTCTAAGAGGTTATCGTATCTCCGCAGTAGGTCCTGTTTGTCGTGCGGGAGATACTGCATGCGGTAGCACAAATCAGGGAAGAGATATGTTTTTAGGCGGTACAAAACAATTGCTTGGTAGTGCAGAACTATTTATGCCTGTTCCTTTTCTCAAAAATAATAATCAATTTCGCTTGAGTGCATTCATTGATGCTGGTAATGTATATGAGGAATCCGAATCTATCAGGTTATCATCATTGAGATATTCTGCAGGTCTTGGCGTAATGTGGATATCACCTTTTGGTCCCTTAAAACTGATAGTAGCTCAACCATTTAATGATAAACCTACGGATAGAACTGAGGTTATTCAATTTCAAATGGGCCAACAGTTCTAATTTGATTAATTTATATTTTTAGGAGTAGCGAATTGAAATTTAAGTGTTTAGTCAAAAGTCTTCTTTTATCAACCATCTTTTTTACAAGTGCAACGGCTTTTGCTGAGCTGAAAATAGGATTTGTTCAAGTGGATAAAATTCTTCAAGAAGCGCCACAGACTATAGAAAGTAATAAAAAATTAGAAAAGGAATTTAGTGCTCGCACTGACAAATTAAAAGCAGATGTTAAATCTTTAAAAGATAAAGAAGCTGCTTTTTCAAAAGACGCTCTCACGATGAAGGAGTCTGAGCGTGATTCTAAAGAAAAATCTCTCTCTCAACTCCGAGTTGATATTCAACGTAAAGAGCGTGAATTAAGAGAAGATATCAATATCAGAAGAAACGAAGAGCTTGGTGGGCTTCAAGATCAGATTAATAAAGCTGTAACTTCAGTAGCTAAAGCAGAAAGCTTCGACCTTGTTTTATATAATGGCGTTGCTTATGCTAGTGAAAAAATTGATATCACAGACAAGATTTTAAAATCGTTAGGCAAAAAATAGTCATTGGCCTAATTTGCTCGTATGGGCCAAACAATCACATCTGGTGATCTAATAAAGCAATTAGGTGGCGAGTTAATAGGTGATTCAGATATACTTATTGACTCTGTTGCCTCTCTAGAATCCTCTAATCAAAATTCAATTTCTTTTTTTAATAACCCTAAGTACTTAGATTTATTAAAAATTACGAAAGCAGCTATTGTTATAATTCATAGTGAAAGCCGTGAACTTCGGAAAGGCCCAGTAATTATTTCAAATAATCCATATTTATATTTTGCAAAAGTATCTCGACTTTTAAATCCTACTAAAGCACTAAAAAAAGATATTCATAAGTCCGCAATTATTCATCCTACTTGCAAATTGGGAAAAGATATCTTTATTGGCCCAAATGTTGTTATTGAGAAAAATGTTTCTATTGGTGATGACGTTTCTATTCATGCAGGAGTCATAATTGAAAGCGATAATATCATTGGTAATAATTCAATCATTCATCCTAATGTTGTAATAAAGACGAATAGTATCATCGGTAAATATTGTACTATTTATGCTGGATGTGTTATTGGTTCAGATGGTTTTGGCTATGCAAAAGACAATGATAAGTGGTTTGCTATTCCTCAAATAGGAAAAGTTGTTTTAGGTGATCACGTTGATATCGGCTCAAATTCAACCATAGATCGTGGTGCATTAGATGATACTATTATTTCTAATGGCGTTAAAATTGATAATTTAGTACAGATTGGACACAACTGCGTTATTGGTGAAAATACGATAATTGCTGGCTGCGCAGGTATTGCAGGGAGTGCTAAAATTGGAAAAAATTGTGCTATCGGGGGAGCTGCGATGATCTTAGGACACTTGTCAATTGCAGACAATGTCACTATATCGCCCGGTTCCATGATTACAAGATCAATAAAAAAGTCTGGCACATATACTGCATTGATGCCTTTCCAATCTCATGAAGCATGGCTTAAAACCGCAGCAAAAATTAGAAGATTAAAATAATAGGAATGGCAAAGATGGCTGAAAATAGCGCAATGGATATACATGAAATTTTAAATCACTTACCCCATAGATATCCTTTTGTACTTATTGATAGGATTATTTCAATGGAGCTTGGGAAGGAAATTTTTGCCATCAAGAATGTTTCAATTAATGAGCCTTTTTTTCCAGGACATTTCCCTTATTATCCTGTAATGCCAGGTGTTCTAATTGTAGAGGCCATGGCCCAAGCTGCAGCTATTTTGTCTTTTAAAACAATGGATACAAAACCATCAGACGATTCGGTATATTATTTTGCTGGTATAGATAATGCACGTTTTAAAAAACCAGTTTCTCCAGGCGATCAACTAATTATTCATGTAAAAATTGATCGCATTCTAAAAGGTATATGGAAATATATTGCTGTTGCTAAAGTTAATGATGAAGTTGTTGCTGAAGCAAGTATGATGTGCATTTTAAAGCCTATAGAAAAAAAATAAACTTATAAAGTTGTAATATTATTTTGATTCATCCTACCGCAATTATTAATTCCAAAGCTAATTTGGATTCCAGCGTAAAAGTTGGTCCTTACTCTATCATTGACGGTGATGTAAGCATTGGGGCGGGATCTGTTATTGGCAATCATGTGACAATTACTGGAAATACGATTATTGGTAAAAATAATCATATATATCACAACAGTTCAATTGGTGAATCGCCTCAAGATAAAAAATATAATCAAGAAAAAACATTTTTAGAGATTGGTGACAATAATACAATTAGAGAATTCTGCACTTTTAATCGAGGCACTGCTCAAGATCAAAGTCTCACAAAAATAGGTAATGATAATTGGATTATGGCTTATGTTCATATTGCCCATGATTGCGAAATTAAAAATCACACCATTCTCGCAAACAACACATCTCTTGCAGGTCACGTATCAATCGATGACTTTGCTATATTAGGTGGCTTTACGCTTGTTCATCAATTTTGTAAGATTGGCAGCCATATTATTACTGCAGTAAATACTGTGGTTTTTAAAGATATTCCTCCTTATGTTATAGCTGCAGGTTATGATGCAAAGCCAAATGGTATTAATGTAGAAGGTTTGAAAAGAAGGGGATTTGACCCAAAAATCATCGCCAAGATTAAAGAGGCATACAAAATTTTATATAGACAAGGCTTTTCTCTAATTGAAGCTGAAGAAAAAATTAAAAATTTAAGCAAAGATACTAAAGAACTTAATCTTTATATAGATTTTTTTGCAAAATCTACTCGCGGTATTATTCGTTAATAATGAAAACGGTTGCTATAGTTGCCGGAGAATCCTCCGGAGACTTATTAGGAAGTCACTTAATCAAATCTTTAAAATCAACTCGTTCTGATCTTACATTCATTGGTATAGCAGGACCAAAAATGATAAAAGAAGGAGCAGTTTCATTTTTTTCAATAGAAGAGCTTTCTGTAAGAGGTTATTTTGAGGCTCTTAGGAAATTATTTTTCCTTTTAATGTTAAGAAAGAATCTTCTAAATCAAATTCTAGATACAAAACCTGATTTATTCATTGGTATTGACGCACCTGATTTTAATTTTTGGATTGAAAGACAGTTAAAGAAAAAAGGTATACCTGTAATTCATTATGTGAGTCCATCAATTTGGGCATGGAGGAAAAATAGACTTAGAAAAATTAAAAAATCTGTAGATCATATGCTCACTATATTTCCATTTGAAAAAAATATTTATTTAAAAGCAAATATTCAAGCCACTTATGTAGGTCACCCTCTTGCTGAGATGATTCCACTGCATCCCAGCAAAAAAAAGGCTCAAGATAAACTAAAAATTATTAAGGCGACTAAAGTCATTGCTCTTCTCCCTGGGAGTAGGCAAGGGGAAGTGAAGTGGCATGCGCAACTCCTTATCGATTCAGCTATTGAAATATCAAAAAGAGTGCGTGATGTTAAATTTTTAGTACCCTTACCAACAAGAGAAACATATGAAATTTTCTCAAGAACTTTATTTAAAAATACACATGCAGAATTAGACATTCAGCTTCTTATTGGTCATGCATCAGATGCAATTAATGCAGCTGATCTAGTTATTGTAGCATCAGGTACAGCAACCCTTGAATCAGCGCTTTATAAAAAACCTATGATAGTGATTTATAAAATGTCTTCAATTAGCTGGCAAATTCTAAAACGTATGCGATACCTACCTTATATAAGTCTTCCAAATATTCTTTTGAATAAGTTTCTTGTGCCAGAACTTTTGCAGGATGACGCCACACCAGGAAATATAACTGATAAAACTATTGAGATTTTAAAAGATGTAGCGTACAGAAAAAATTTATTAATTCAATTTACAAAAATACATCATCAACTAAAACAAAATACATCTGATCGCCTAAATAAAGTTATTTTAAAATTCATAAAGTAAATGCATAAAAACCTAATTTGTGGAGTAGATGAGGCTGGAAGGGGACCTTTAGCTGGTCCAGTTTATGCAGCAGCAGTTATATTGGGACCACAGTTTAATACTGAAGGTTTGCGTGATTCTAAAAAGCTATCTGAGTCTAAAAGATACTTTCTAGCTGAACAAATAAAGAAAAATGCCTTGGCGTGGAAAGTTGCCATCTCTAGTGCAGAAGAGATAGACGAATTAAATATTCATCAGGCTACACTTTTAGCTATGCAAAGAGCCATTATGGCTTTAAACATATATCCCTCAATTAAAATTATGATAGATGGGTTATTTTGCCCTCAAGTTGATTTTCCTTGTGAGGCTATAGTTAAGGGTGATGATAAAGTTGCGGAAATATCTGCAGCTTCAATTATTGCAAAAACTGAACGTGATTTGAAAATGATTGAGATTGATAAAGCATATCCTGCTTATCAATTTAAAAAGCATAAAGGCTATCCAACCAAATTACATATAGAAATGATTAAAAGTCATGGGCTTTGCGAGCATCACAGAAAAAGTTTCTCACCCATCAAGGAAATGTTAGCCTTGTAAAAGAAATACGCAAGGCTTATTCTTTAAATCTATTGCAATTTCTTTTTTCCAATCCCTGATATTTTTTGTAAGAATAGATTCATTTTCCGATGTTATATCCAATCCTATACAAAGTTGAGTTTGCTCTTTAAGCGTTTCTATCAAATCATTAAAAACGTGCTGATTCCTGTATGGCGTTTCAATAAAAATCTGCGTTTCGCTATTTTTCTTTGATTCATTTTCAATTAAAGTTATTTTTTTTATTCTTTCACTTTTTTCAGAAGGAAGATAGCCGTGAAACTTAAATTGCTGTCCATTAAGACCCGAAGCCATAAGGGCCAATAGAATTGATGATGGACCGATCATTGGTATAACTTTGATATTTTTTTTATGTGCTAATGCGACTAATTTTGCTCCAGGGTCTGCTATCGCAGGACAGCCTGATTCTGATAGTAAGCCAATATTAAAACCTTGTTGAATTGGGTTTAAATAATTTGACATATCTTCATTCGATGTTGATGCATTGATCACTTTAAATTCTAATGACTGAATAGGTTGATTTAAATTAAGAGCACGTAAATAAAAACGTGCTGTCTTTTCATTTTCAACAACAAAATAATTTAAATGTTTAACAATGTTTTTATCTTTTGATAAAAGAATTGATGTCTTGTCATTTTGATTGATAGGAACTGGGATGAGATACAATTGACCTTTAACTTTTTCTATCATTCAAAGGTCACACCTTCTTTTTGAAGAATTTCACTGAGTTTCATGAGAGGTAAGCCAATGAGTGCTGTAGGATCTTCACCTTTAATAAAGTCAAGCAAAGTAATGCCTAAGCCTTCGGATTTGATGCTTCCAACACAGTTATAGGGCTGTTCCTTGAGTAAGTATGATTCAATCTTTTTTTCTGATAACACTCTATATTTAACTTCAAAATCGACTACACATTCATGTGATGTCTGAGTCTCAGTATTCAATACGCAAAGTGATGTATAAAATTTAACCAAGTTACCACTTAAAAATTTAAGTTGAGAAATCGCTTGCGGGTGAGTGATAGGTTTTTCAATTATCTGTCCATTACATTCTGCAGTTGTATCAGAACCAATAATTAATGAATTGCTATAGTGAGGTGCCACATGAGCAGCTTTTTCTTTTGCAAGTCTTAGTGAAATTTCTTTTGCAGTTTCATTTAATTGAGGCGATTCATCTATATCTGGATTGACTACATCAAAAGGTAAGTTAAAACGTGATAGCAATTCTCTTCGATAGGGGGAAGATGATGCTAATACAATTTTTATCATGCATTATTTCTTTATGATTCAGGTTGAATTTCTAATAAAGTTTCATCAGGAGATACTGCTTCACCCTTAGTCACATGAATGGCAACGACAATACCTGAAGTCGTAGACTCAATTTCATTCTCCATTTTCATGGCTTCAATGACAATAACGCTATCCCCAGCTTCAACTCTGTCACCAATTTTAACCTTCACGTCAATAATAGTACCTGGCATGGCAGAGGTTATGCATCCTTCGTGATTGGGTCTAGGTCTAACTATCTTGTTATTATCTTGAGCTAATTTTTTTGAAGATTTTTTTCCATGCGGTATTTCTACCTCATTTAAGGTTTCCACTAAAACTTCTTCAGAAATGCCATCCACAGAAACATAAAATGGACGTCTTGATTCTCCTGTATAGCCAGAACCTGTTAGTTTAATATGAAATGTTTCACCATGAAGGGTCACATTAAACTCACTTGGGGCATATTTTTCAGCTGATAAAAAAACGCTATCTTTTGGAAGTAGTGGTTCGGGTTGAAGACTTCCAGCATTTCTCTCCTGTAAAAAAATTTTCGCGACATCAGGAAACATGGCGTAAGTTAAAATATCTTCATCCGATTTTATAATTCGTTCTGCTTCTATTTTTAGTTTTGGAAGTTCAGCCTCTAAAAGATCAGCTGGTCTGCATGTCATTGGTTTTTTTTCACCGATAGCCATAGCTTGAATTTTTTGGTTCACTTTGCCTGGGGCTTTACCATACTCTCCCAAAAAATAACTTTTTACTTCATTAGTAATGGATTTATACCGAGTTCCTGTTAAAACATTCAGGACTGCTTGTGTGCCAACAATTTGTGAAGTCGGAGTAACAAGTGGAGGATAGCCCAAATCTTCTCGAACCTTTGGAATTTCTAGAAGTACCTCATTCATGCGATCTAATGCGCCTTGTTCTTTTAATTGATTTGATAGATTAGAAATCATACCCCCAGGAACTTGATTACTTAAAACACGTGTATCGACGCCTGTGTAATCAGATTCAAATTGCCAATATTTCTTCCTGACAGTTTTTAACTGTTCACTGATTTCTTCAACTTTTTTAATATCAATATCAGTTTGGTATCCTAAATCCTCTAAGGCAGCAATGATCGATTCTGTTGAGGGATGACTTGCACCTTCAGCAAAACTAGAATTACATGTATCAATGATGTCCGCACCATTTTGTACCGCCGTGATAAGGTTAATACTTGCTAGTCCTGACATTGCATGCGAATGAATATGAATCGGCAATGAGACTGATTTTTTTAAGGATGTCACAAGATCTTTTGTTGCTGAGGGGGTTAAGAGACCTGCCATATCTTTAATAGCAATCGTATCGCACCCATAACCTTCCATTTCTTTTGCAAGATTGACGAAGTAAGGGATATCATGAACTGGACTTGTGGTGTAGCTTAATGTACCTTCTGCATGTTTTTTATATTTTTTTACTGATTTAATTGATGTTGTAAGATTTCTCACATCATTCATGGCATCAAAAATTCTAAACACATCCACACCATTATTGACTGATTGTTTAACAAAAGCATCTACTACATCATCAGAATAGTGTCGATATCCTAGTAAATTTTGTCCACGTAGAAGCATTTGTAAGCGAGAGTTTGGCAGCGCCTTTCTTAAAAGTTTTAGACGTTCCCAAGGATCTTCTTTTAAAAATCTAACACAAGCATCGAAGGTCGCACCACCCCATGCTTCGATCGACCAAAAGCCAAGTACATCTAACTGAGGGCATATTGGAAGCATATCTTCGGTGCGAAGTCTTGTTGCAATCTGACATTGATGCCCATCTCTTAAAACCAATTCTGTGATATGTATTTTTTTCATAGCACCTTATATTCCTTCATGAGCAGCAATAGCTGCTGATATCGCTGCAGCCATTAATTCGGGTGGAAATTGACTTTGGTAATTTATGAGCTCTGGATGATCATCCACAAAACTCGTATTAAAATTTGCTTCTTTAAATTCTTTATTATTCATAATTTCTAAATAGTAGGGGATTGTTGTTTTCACTCCAAATACAACAATATCATTGAGCGCTCTTTTCCCTCGCTGAATAACATTTTCCCAACTGAGTGCCCATACAGTTAGCTTTGCACACATGGAGTCATAATAGGGAGGAATCACATATCCCGTGTATATGGATGCATCAATGCGAACACCAGGACCACCCGGTGCGTAATAACGTGTAATTTTACCAAAAGATGGCATAAAGTCATACTTGGGATCTTCTGCGTTAATTCTGTATTCGATTGCAAAACCTCTGAATTGAATTTCTTCTTGCTTGTATTGCAAAGATAGTCCAAAAGCAATTCTGATTTGTTCCTGAACGATATCAATACCCGTAATAGATTCAGTAATGGTATGCTCAACCTGAAGTCGTGTATTCATTTCCATAAAATAAAAATTATTTTCATTGTCGAGAAGAAATTCAACTGTGCCAGCATTTTCATAATGAACAGCTTTAGCTGCTTTCACAGCAAGCTCACCTACATAATTTCTTTGAGCATTCGTTAATTGAGGTGAGGGGGCTATCTCTATGAGTTTTTGATTACGTCTTTGAATGGAGCAATCACGCTCAAACAGATGGACTACATTACCATAACTGTCTGCCAGAATTTGAACTTCAATATGTTTAGGCGTTACGATACATTTTTCGATAAATACTTCAGGTTTACCAAAAGCTTTGGTTGCTTCTGAAATGACACGGTCATAATTGGTAGTAAGCTCTTTTTCATTGTTACATCGTCGAATGCCGCGACCGCCACCCCCATTGGTGGCTTTGAGCATAATAGGATAACCTATAAATGAAGCAAGCTTTTTCGCATCATCAAGACTCTCAATATTACCCTCACTGCCAGGAATCACAGGAATAGAGGCCGCAATCATCGCTGTTCTGGCTTGAATTTTATCTCCCATTTGACGAATAATTTCAGCGTCAGGACCAATAAATTTAATATCACGTTTAGCGCATATCTCAGCTAATTCAGGATTTTCAGACAAAAAACCATAGCCTGGATGGATAGCGTCACATCCTGAAGTCACGGCGATATTGACAATGTTGTGAGCATTTAAATAGCCAGCAAGCGGGTCTGCTCCAACATTGTAAGATTCGTCGGCTTTTTTGACATGAAGTGCATGACGATCTGCATCTGAGTATATGGCTACTGAGGTAATACCAAGTTCAGAACAGGCACGAATAATCCTTACCGCTATCTCACCGCGGTTTGCTATAAGTATTTTTTTGAACAAAGAAAAGCCTTAAGTTTTAGGCGAAAAATCGCCAAATTAGGGTTAATTTATGAAAATTATAGCATGTCATTTCTTATATAATAATGATGTCTTTTAACCCTAAATCTATTGATGGAACAGCATATAGACAATATTGATTTTTCAAGAAAATCGAGAGAAATTCGTGATATAATTCGCCTCTCTGATTTTAAGCGATTGCAAGATTCATGCTTAAATCTCGAAGATTCAGTTGTTTTTGTTTTAAGAGGCTTCGAAAACAAATATAAAGAGCCTTGTTTGGAGCTATTCATTGAAGGTAAATTGAGTTTAATTTGCCAAAGATGTTCAGAAAAATTAGAGCATACGATTTTTTTAAAGTCAGGATTTTTAATTAAAGAAGAAACGCAACTCACCGATTTTCAGGTTGATGACCACGCGGATTACGATTTAATTGAAGGTAGTGCAAAAATGGATGTTTTAAGTCTTATTGAAGATGAAATCATACTTTCTTTGCCTGTAGCACCAAAACATGAAAATGATAAGTGCCACTATAAAAAAACTGATGAAATGCCAGATCGCATTCATCCGTTTGCTGATTTAAAACAAAAATTATATAAAAATTAAATTTAGGAGTTGCTATGGCTGTTCAGCAAAATAAAAAATCACCATCAAAACGTGGAATGCATCGTTCTCACGATTTTTTATCTAATCCACCACTTGCTGTAGAACCAACTACTGGCGAAGTTCATTTGCGTCATCACGTAAGCCCAACAGGCTATTATCGAGGCAAAAAAGTTATTCAGAATAAATCAGAATAATTCTTTTTAATTTTTCTGATTTATTTCTTTCATTACTCTTAAAGTATTAAGAGAATCAATGACAATCACCCTAGCAGTCGACGCAATGGGCGGGGACCATGGACCCAAAATCACTGTTCCGGCTTCCATTAATGCGTTAACAAGATACGACCAACTTCATATTATTTTAGTTGGCGATAAGGAGCTCATTGAAAAAGAGCTTCAAAAAAATAAATACACCAATACACGCCTGTCTATTCAACATGCAAGTGAAGTTGTGGAAATGGATGAATCTCCTCAAAGCGCTTTGAAGAATAAAAAAGATTCTTCCATGCGTGTCGCCATTAATTTAATCAAGGAAGAGAAGGCGCAAGCCTGTGTGAGCGCTGGCAATACCGGTGCACTTATGGCAACAGCCCGCTATGTATTAAAAATGTTACCAGGTATTGATAGGCCTGCTATTGCATCAAGTTTACCCAGCCAAAAAGGGACAACTTATATGTTAGACCTTGGTGCCAATACAGACTGCTCAGCGGAACATTTATTGCAATTCGCAGTTATGGGCGCCATGCTTGTCAGTTCGGTGACCGGCAATCCTAATCCTTCTGTAGGACTCTTAAATATCGGCTCAGAAGATATTAAAGGCAATGAAATTGTTAAGGAAGCTAGCGAGTTACTTCGCCGAAGCCATCTTAATTTCTATGGTAATGTTGAAGGCAATGATATTTTTAAAGGCACAACGGATGTCGTTGTATGTGATGGATTTGTAGGCAATGTAGCACTTAAAACAGCCGAAGGAATTGCTCAATTAATGGGTCGATTTTTAACGCAAGAATTTAAACGCAATTGGATGACAAAAGTTATGGCATTTGTTTCTTTGCTTGTTCTTAATCGATTCAAAAAAAGACTCGATCCTAGAAGATATAACGGAGCTAGTTTTCTAGGTCTTAAGGGTATTGTGATTAAAAGCCATGGTGGCGCAGATAGTTATTCATTCTTTTTTGCAATTCAGACAGCTATTGAAGAGTCAAAAAATAATGTTTTAGAAAAAATACAAAAACAACTTGAGTTAGAAATCCCTTTAGATACTTCGCCATCAAAACATATATGATTTATTCAAAAATCTCAGGGACAGGAAGTTATCTTCCTGAAAAAATACTAAGCAATCACGATCTTGAAAAAATGTTTGAGACGACTGATGAGTGGATTACGACAAGAACAGGTATTAAAGAAAGACATATCGTATCTGCACATCAATATACAAGTGATTTAGCAGTAGAAGCATCTAAGCTCGCAATCAATGCTGCGGGTATTGACGCAAATAAAATTGACCTTATTATCGTAGCAACTACTACGCCTGATAAAACATTTCCGAGTACAGCCTGTATTGTCCAGACAAAACTTGGCTTATCTTTGTGCCCAGCATTTGATATTCAAGCGGTATGTAGCGGTTTTGTTTATGCCCTTTCTGTTGCAGATAATTTTATTAAAACAGGTGCTGCAAAATGCGTTTTAGTCATTGGCGCTGACACTATGTCACGCATTACAGATTATTCTGACCGAAGCAACGCTATTCTATGGGGTGATGGTGGAGGCGCTATTATTCTTGAATCATCAAATCAACCAGGAATTTTGTCTACCCATATTCATGCAGATGGCGCATATGAAAAACTACTTCATGTACCAAGCGGGGTATCTCATCAAAAGGGAAAAGCCACCATTGAAATGCAAGGGAATCAAGTATTTAAAATCGCTGTGAATACATTAGATTCTATTGTTGATGAGACTCTAGAAATGAATCAATTAAAAAAATCAGATATTGACTGGCTTGTACCTCATCAAGCCAATATTAGAATTTTAGAAGCCACCGCAAAAAAATTAAATATGAGTATGGATCGCGTCATTGTTACCATCGACAGGCATGGCAATACTTCTGCTGCATCCATTCCTTTGGCACTAGATACCGCTATTCGAGAACATAAAATCAAAAGAGGTGAAACACTTTTGATGGAAGCTTTCGGTGGTGGATTCACCTGGGGATCAGCTTTAATTAAATATTAAAAATCATATACTTAAAAAATATATATAAAGTAAATTATGAATAAATTCTCCTTTATTTTTCCTGGTCAAGGCTCTCAATCAGTCGGCATGATGGCAGATTTTAATGATCATCCTTTGATTCACTCTGTTTTCAAGGAGGCTTCCGACGTTCTCGATATTGATTTTTGGAAAATGGTTACTGAGCCTAATGACGAAATTAATCAAACAATTCATACCCAACCAATACTTCTTGCAGCAGGCGTTGCAACCTGGCGTCTTTGGCAGTCCAGAACGGACAAGCTTCCTGCTTATATTGCGGGACATAGCCTCGGTGAATATTCAGCGCTCGTCGCATCTGAAGCAATTGAATTCAAAGACGCTTTAAAGCTTGTTAAATATAGAGCGGAAGTGATGCAAAAAGCGGTTCCTGATGGGGTAGGTGCTATGGCTGCAATTCTTGGGATGAGTGATGAAGAAGTCGTAAATGCATGTAAAGAGGCTCAAGAAAATGATGTGGTTGAGGCAGTAAATTTTAATTCACCAGGACAGGTGGTCATTGCAGGTAATATATTAGCCGTTGAACGAGCTATTGAAGTTGCAAAAGCAAAAGGTGCTAAGCGAGCTATTCTTCTTCCTGTTAGTGTTCCTTCGCACTGTTCCCTTATGCAAAAAGCGTCTAGCGAATTAAGGGAATATTTAAGTAATATTACAATTAAAAAACCCACTATTACCGTTATTCATAATGTAGATGTAGAGGGGCATGATGATGCAAACGATATTAAGGATGCCCTCTCAAAACAACTCTGTCATCCGGTAAGATGGGTTGAAACTATCGAAAAGATCGCATTAAATAAAATTGGTCATATTGCTGAATGTGGCCCAGGCAAAGTACTCACAGGACTCACCAAGCGTATCTCATCTGAATTAAAATGTATTGCCCTTGTGAATGAAAGTGCTCTAGATGAATTTAAAACCTTAATACAGTAAAACTATCTAGGAAAAATTATGTTTATTAATCTCGAAAATCAAGTTGCTCTTGTCACAGGTGCTAGTCGTGGTATCGGACAATCAATTGCTTTAAGCTTAGGAAAACAAAAAGCTTTTGTGATTGGAACTGCAACGACACAAGATGGTGCACAAAAAATTTCAACTTTTCTCAAAGAACAAAATATTGCAGGCAAAGGTATTAAATTAGATGTTAATGATAATGAAGCTATTCTTCAAACAATCGATGCTATTACCAAAGAACATGGCGACATTTCAATACTTGTTAATAATGCTGGCATTACAAAAGATATGTTGTTCATGCGCATGAAAGAAGAAGAGTGGGATGATATCATTTCAACAAATTTAAAATCTATTTTTCGAATGAGTCAGGCACTCATTCGAAGCATGATGAAAAGTCGTTACGGCAGGATTATTAATATCACTTCTGTAGTAGGTCATATGGGTAATGCAGGCCAAACAAATTATGCCGCTGCTAAAGCGGGCGTTACAGGTTTCACAAAGTCATTAGCAAAAGAAATCGGTAGTCGAGGTATTACAGTGAATTGTGTAGCCCCCGGATTTATTGATACTGATATGACCAAAGGATTGTCAGAAGAACATAAAAAACAACTTCTAGATCATGTTCCATTAGGTCGCTTAGGAAGTCCTGAGGATATTGGTGCTGCCGTATGCTTTTTAGCTTCAAAAGAAGCATCTTATATCACAGGTGAGACTCTTCATGTCAATGGTGGAATGTTAATGATTTAAGTTATTTTTTTAACTTTATTACAAAATTCTTAACAAGATTTGTTAAAATAAGGCATGGCTTCAATGCCATTTCTTAAATAAAAGGGGTATTTTAGATGTCTGACATCGAACAACGTGTAAAAAAAATTGTTGCAGAACAACTCGGCACCAAAGAAGCTGATGTAAAAAATACATCGTCATTTGTAGATGATTTAGGCGCTGATTCACTTGATACAGTTGAGCTCGTAATGGCGTTAGAAGAAGAGTTTGATTGTGAAATTCCTGACGAAGAAGCTGAGAAGATTACTACAGTTCAGCAAGCTGTTGATTACATCAACAAAAATTTAAAATAATTCAAATGTTGCCTAACCTTTTCTAGATATTGAAAGGGTTCGGTTTAATCCATGTCGAAGAGAAGAGTTGTAGTCACCGGTTTAGGTTTGATTACTCCAGTTGGTATAGGGGTAAAAGAATCTTGGGCCAATATCATTAACGGCCAATCTGGTATAGATAAAATTACGAAATTTGACTGCTCAACCTTTCCCTCACAAATCGCAGGTGAAGTCAAAAATTTTGACCCACTTACATACATTCCACCTAAAGATGCACGCCGTATGGATACTTTTATTCAATTCGGTATTGCGGCAGGTATTGAAGCGTTTAAAGATTCTGGTATTGAAGTTAATGATAATAATAGCGAGCGCATTGGTGTATCTGTTGGTTCAGGCATTGGCGGAATTAATTTAATTGAATCCACAAGCGATGTCTTTGACGAGGGTGGCGTTCGTAAAGTATCGCCATTTTTTATTCCAGGCACAATTATTAATATGATATCTGGCAATCTATCTATTATGCTTAACTTGAAAGGGCCTAATGTTTCAATTGTCACTGCATGTACAACAGGCACGCATTCAATTGGTGATGCGGCGCGAATGATTGAATATGGCGATGCTGACGCAATGTTGGCGGGAGGGTCAGAAGCCGCTATTACTGAATTATCAGTGGCTGGATTTTCTGCAGCAAAAGCACTTTCATCACGTAATGACGATCCAAAAACGGCAAGCCGTCCTTGGGATAAGGACCGCGATGGTTTTGTTATTGGTGAAGGCGCTGGCGTTATGGTGCTTGAGGAATATGAACATGCAAAACGAAGAGGTGCCAAAATTTACGCAGAGCTTTCAGGTTATGGCATGAGTGCAGATGCTTATCATATTACCGCTCCTAACATGGATGGGCCGAGTCGTTCTATTGTCAATGCATTAAAAAATGCAAATGTTAATACAGATAATGTGCAGTATATTAATGCCCATGGTACCTCAACACCTCTTGGTGATCTTAATGAAACTAATGCCATTAAAGCTACATTCGGGGACTTCGCTAAAAAACTCGTTGTGAATTCTACAAAATCAATGACAGGACATTTATTAGGTGGGGCAGGCGGCATCGAATCTGTTTTTACGGTACTGGCTATTCATAATCAAATTTCTCCACCAACAATTAATATTTTTAACCAAGACCCCGAATGCGATCTTGATTATTGTGCCAATGAAGCAAGATCTATGAAAATTGATGTTGCACTTAAAAATAACTTCGGTTTTGGCGGCACCAACGGAAGTCTTGTATTTAAAAAAATATAGGTTCTTGCAAATGGGTTTAATCTAAAATGAACTCATTAATTACTTCATAATTGGTTGTATAAATTGTCAAAACAATTTCTCATTAATGGCACATTCCAGAAGATCAGTCCTTTTGATCGCGCATTTCAATATGGTGACGGAATTTTTAGAACCTTTGTTGTAGAAAACAAAAAAGTACTTCATTGGAAACATCACTACAAAAAAATAGTAGAAGACTGTCTTGCGTTAAAAATTACTCCTCCAAAAGAAAAAGATTTACTAACTGATATTAATTCTTTATTTAAATCTAAGAAAAAGTCAGTGGGAAAATTTATTATTTCTAGAGGTAATAGTGAGCGAGGCTATAAATTTAGTGAGGATATTGTGCATAATCGTTTTTTAATTAAAACTAAAATGCCAATTTATCCCAAAGAATATTTTAAGCTTGGCGTTAATCTCTTCGTATGCAAACAAAAGCTTAATCCTTCTATTCTTTCAGGTGTTAAACATCTCAATCGATTAGAAAATGTTATGGCAAGACAAGAGTGGAAGGGTGAATATTATGCTGATGGTATTCTTCTTGATCAGAATGGCTATGTGATCGAATGCATCTCTAGCAATATCTTTATGCGCATTGGAAAAACTATTTACACGCCAAAGATAAGCCAAGTGGGTATTAAGGGAGTTACAAGAGGATTGATCATTAAAATTTCTATGAAATTAGGTTTTAAAATTAAAGAGACGACATTTAAGTTAAATAAACTTTTAGAAAGTGATGAGGTCTTTATAACAAACAGTTTATTTGGAGTTTTACAAGTTAAAAAAATTAAAAATAAGCTTTGGCAACATCAAGAATTAGCTTCACTATTTAAACAGTCACTCGAGAATTTTAATACATGAAAAAATGGCTTATTAGGCTGATAATTCTTTTTATTCCTATCTTAATTTGGATCGTTCAATTTCTAATCACGCCACTTCAAATCAATAAATCAGATTTGTCTATAGAAATTGAACCTGGTAGCAGTTTAAAAAGGATTGCTTTTCAGCTCG
>DATCVG010000064.1:0-15278 GCA_036567085.1 Candidatus Methylopumilus sp. | reverse complement strand
GGATGGTGTAGAAGCATTAATTCAAGATTTAAATCGTAAAAAAATACCTTGGGGTATCGTGACCAATAAAGCAAGTAAATTTTCAGTACCGATTGTAACGGATCATCCTCTTTTAAAACATGCACTATGTCTTATTTCGGGTGATGACGTAAATACGCCAAAACCTTCCCCTGAAGGTCTTATGAGAGCTGCATCGATGCTTTCTATTCAACCATCTGAAGTGATTTATTTAGGAGATGATAGACGAGATGTCATAGCAGCCAATGATGCTGGTATGATAAGTATGATTGCACGTTATGGATATTTAGAAGCAGGCGATGATGGTAAAAATTGGAATGCTCACCATATCATTGATAAGCCAATAGATCTTTTAAATTATCTTTAGTCTTTAATCGTTTTTCTTTCAATCATAGCTTGAGCGAGTGTGCCGCTATCGATATATTCAATCTCTCCACCCATAGGTAAACCTCTTGCAATACGACTTAATTTAATACCACGAGATTTAAGAAGTTCAGTGACGTAATGAGCTGTGGCATCACCACTCACTGTAAAATTATTAGCTAAAATGACTTCTTTGACGATACCTGCATCCAGTCGTTTCAACAGCCTATCCAAATGAATATCTTTAGGACCAATACCATCCAAAGGTGAAAGTTTACCCATTAATATAAAATACATACCGTTATAAGAATGTGTTTGTTCTAGCATCATAAGATCACTTGGCATTTCAATGACACAAAGAAGAGCAGGGTCTCGTTCTTTGGATGAGCAAAGTGAGCAGATTACTTCCTCAGAAAAATTATTACAATGAGAGCAATGTCCCACAAGTTCGATAGCATTGGTAATTGAACTTGCAAGTTGAGATGCACCTTTTCTGTCATGCTGTAAAAGATGGTAAGCCATGCGTAAAGCTGATTTAGGACCGATACCAGGTAAGCACCTTAAGGCGTCGACAAGCTGTTCAAGGGCTTCAGTATTTTTCATCTAATCGAATTAGAAGGGTAATTTCATGCCGGGTGGGAGCATATTGCCCATTTTTGCATTCGTTGTTTGTTCAATTTTTTGTAATGCATCTTTAAAAGCCACGATTAAAAGATCTTCTAGCATTTCGTGGTCACTCATGACAGAGGGATCAATAGAGATCTTTTTAATTTGATGCTTGCAAGAGATAGCGATTTTAACAAGTCCGTTACTCGCTAAACCCTCAACATCAATCTGCCCAAGTTCATCTTGTGCTTTCTGCATATTAGCTTGCATCATTTGAGCTTGCTTCATTAAATTGCCCATGCCACCTTTCATCATATGACGACTCCTTATAAAGTTTGATTAGGTTTAATGCTTGATGAAATAATTTCAGCATTAAATTCTGTAAGTAATGATTGTACGAACTGATCTTGTAACATAGCTTCTTCCGTGTCTTTCATAAGTGTTGAGCGTTCTTCTTGTTTTTGTTTAAGTGGTGAATTATTAGCACCTTTTTGCAAGATTACAAGTTTGATACGCCGATTAAAATACTCAGATAAACTTAGCTCTAATTTTTTTTGGTAAGTTTCATTAAGGAGGTGTTTATGCTCATCTGCAATAGATAAAATCATCTCATTATCTTTAAAGCTGACAAGCTCTGACTGTTGTGCTAAAGCTTTCACTAAGCCTAACTTCAATTGATCTACAAGCTCACGCCAGTTTCCATTGAAGGACAATGTCTCTTTTATTGCTTTATCTTTAATTTCATCTATAACATCAATTTTTTTTTTAATCTCAAATGCATCAGTAGAGACTTCATCAGTTTTTGAAATCACTTCTGATTTTGTTATTTGAGTTGGAGTTTCATTTTTTGAAGGGGCTAGTCCTTTTGAGGTAATAGCATCCTGAGGGGCAAAAGAAAGCATTCTTAAAAGTGTCATGGTAAATCCAGCAAATTCTTCAGGTGCTAGATAAAGATCTCGTCGACCTAATATAACAATTTGATATAAAAGCTGTAATTGTTCTGCACTTATTTTTTTTGATAATGCGATCACTAGGTCACGATCAAGATATGAAGTTTCTAAACTCTCTGGGATAGCTTGAGCAACACTGATGGTTTGAATGAGATTAGCAAGATCAAGAAGTGCTGCATCAAACGAAAGATTTCTTTCATTCATTTGTTTTGCAATTTCGATCGCTTTAAGACCGTCTTGCTCTATGACTGCATGCATTAAATTGAATAAGTAGGATTGGTCAATTGTGCCCAACATTCTCTTAATTGTAGCTTCTTCAATAATGCCTCTGCAATAAGCAATACCTTGATCGAGTATTGATAAGGCATCGCGCATACTTCCATTGGCTGCTTTTGCAATGAGATAAAGCGCATTGATTTCATAAGCAAGACCTTCTTCTTTTAGTATCTTTTCCAAATATTCTGAAATAGATTGAGAAGGCATTTGTTTTAAATTAAATTGTAAACATCTCGATAAAACAGTGACAGGCACTTTTTGAGGATCAGTTGTTGCTAAGATAAATTTGACGTGTTCTGGCGGCTCTTCTAATGTTTTTAACATCGCATTAAATGCACTTTTTGAAAGCATATGCACTTCATCAATGATATAAATCTTAAATTGTCCTTGTGTGGGAGCGTATTGCGCATTATCTAAAAGATCTCGCATATTATCTACTTGGGTATTGGATGCAGCATCTACCTCAATTAAGTCGACATAACGACCCTGATCTATTTCAGTACAAGCTTTACAAATACCGCAAGGCGATGAACTGATACCTTTATCGCAATTAAGAGATTTTGCAAGAATACGCGCTAATGTAGTTTTACCCACACCACGCGTGCCTGTAAAGAGATAAGCATGATGAAGTCTTTTTTGATCAAGTGCATTTTTAAGTGCTTGTACGACATGTGCTTGACCAACGAGCGTATCAAATGAACGAGGGCGATATTTGCGAGCAAGAACTTGATAACTCATGAATAATATTTCACCAATCTTAAGTTAATTAAGAGGCGAGCCAGACCCCCGGCACTTGTTTCTTTAGTTGTGGCTGCTTGCTTCCGCACCTGACCAGGTTGGCTAAATTACAATGCGGGGAGGCCCGCCAGTGATTATTTTAACCTAAGGGAACGTCTTTTACCCACACTGTTTCACGGGATGTTGACTTAAATAAGCCCATTCTTCATCACTATATAAGCGTGATCGAATAATAAAACGCATGCCTGTTCCATTTTCGAGAGAAAATTGTCCGCCATTGCCAGGAATGGCATCAAGTGTGAGATGTGTGTGTTCCCAGTATGAGAATTGGCTCGCTCCCATATAAAAATGGACGCCATGCGTAATGCCCACCTCCACGTCAGAGCCACCTAAATAAAATTCACCTTTGGGGTAACACATAGGCGCACTTCCATCACAACACCCGCCTGATTGATGAAATATGATTTCACCATATTTTTCTTTGAGAGAGTCAATGAGCTTGTTTGCAGCTTCAGTGGTATCTATGCGTGTAAAAGTTTTTTCCATAAAAAAAAGAAAGGCAAGACTTGAAGCCCTGCCTTTAGTTTTAGTTAAATTGAATCTTAAAAGAAGCCAAGTTTATTTTCACTATAGCTCACTAAAAGATTCTTTGTTTGTTGGTAATGATCAAGCATCATCTTATGTGTTTCGCGACCGATACCTGATTGTTTATAACCACCAAATGCTGCATGTGCAGGATAAGCATGGTAGCAATTAGTCCATACACGTCCTGCTTGAATGCCTTTGCCCATTCTAAATGCGCGATTGCCGTTACGAGACCATACACCTGAGCCTAAGCCATAAAGCGTATCGTTTGCAATTTCAAGCGCTTCATCTTCATCTTTAAATGTTGTTACTGAAACGACAGGTCCAAAAATTTCCTCTTGGAAAATACGCATTTTGTTATGACCTTTGAATACAGTAGGCTCAATGTAATAACCATCTGCTAATTCACCACTTAATTTTTTGCGATTACCACCAATGAGGATTTGAGCACCTTCTTCTTGACCAATCTTCATATAAGACATAATTTTTTCAACTTGCTCACTTGATGCCTGAGCCCCGATCATCGTTGTCATATCAAGAGGATTGTCTTGTTTGATTGCCGCAACACGTTTAAGAGCACGCTCCATAAATTTATCGTATATAGATTCTTGGATCAGTGCACGTGAAGGACACGTACATACCTCGCCTTGGTTGAGTGCAAATAATGTGAAGCCTTCAAGAGCTTTGTCAAAGAAGTTGTCATCTTTATCCATCACATCTTCAAAGAAAATGTTAGGTGATTTACCACCAAGCTCTAATGTGACAGGAATAAGATTTTGAGAAGCGTATTGCATGATTAAGCGACCTGTTGATGTTTCACCTGTAAATGCAATTTTTGCAATACGAGGTGAGCTTGCAAGTGGTTTACCAGCTTCTAAACCAAAACCATTTACAATATTTAATACACCAGGGGGAAGAAGGTGACCTACAAGCTCAACAACCACTAACAATGAAACAGGCGTTTGCTCTGCAGGTTTAATCACTACACAATTACCAGCTGCAATTGCAGGCGCTAATTTCCACGCTGCCATAAGAATAGGGAAGTTCCATGGAATAATTTGTCCGACAACACCGAGAGGCTCATGGAAGTGATAAGCCATGGTGTCGTGATCAATTTCACCAATACTTCCTTCTTGAGCTCTGACGCAGCTAGCAAAATATCTGAAGTGATCAATCGCTAAAGGAATATCAGCGTAGGTCGTTTCACGAAGTGGCTTTCCGTTATCAATCGTTTCCGCGATCGCAATCGTTGCAAGATTTTTTTCCATAATATCAGCAATTTGCATGAGGAGATTAGCGCGTTCAGTGGGACTCTTTTTAGCCCAGCCATCTTTCGCTGCATGCGCTGCATCTAATGCAAGATTTACATCTTTTTCGTTTGATCGTGCAACTTCGCAGAATACTTTTCCTGTGACAGGAGAAATATTTTCAAAATATTTACCATCCACTGGAGGCACAAATTTTCCACCAATATAATTGTCATATTTGGCCTTGAAAGGATGTTTCACCCCAAGATTATTCAATGTTTCTAAGCCCATAGATTACCCCTAAGTTGATAATTAATTAATAAATATATTATATAAATCAATAAGTTATGAAATTATTAAAACAGATGTACTGCAATAGATGTTCGGTAAATAAATTCAATAGAACAACCTTAATATGAGTATCAACTTTAATCAAGTAAGAAAAGATGATTCCTAAATATATTTGACCCTTAAGTTATAATGCCGACTCCTTTTGGAAGGGTGGATGAGTGGTTTAAGTCGCACGCCTGGAAAGCGTGTTTAGGTGAAAAACCTAACGCGGGTTCGAATCCCGCCCCTTCCGCCATATACTTTTGATTTATCTTTTAAAGATGATTGCATTGGCTTTATACTAGTGATTCTCACCTATTTATTTTTTTAAGCCCGCTTACATACAATGATTGATGATTACAGAAAAGAAGCTGCCGATCGTTTAAAAGAGGATCTGCCGCCTCTTCCTCTAACGGCGAAGCAAACGGCAGAACTTATAACATTACTCAAATCACCTCCTATTAAAGATACCGAAGCGTTGATGGCATTATTTTGTCATCGCGTCCCATCAGGTGTAGATCAAGCGGCTTATATAAAAGCTGCTTACCTCACAGATATTGCTAAGGGTGTTGAAAAATCTTCAATCATTTCACCCAAATATGCAATTGAATTATTGGGCACTATGGTCGGTGGTTATAACGTTCAATCTCTTATTTCACTTCTAGATTCAGATTTTGCTGATGAAGTCGTTAAAGCTTTATCTCATATTATTTTAATTTTTGATGCATTTCATGATGTAAGTGAAAAAGTAAAATCAGGTAATAAAGCTGCAATGAGATTGATGGAGTCATGGGCGAATGGTGATTGGTTCTTAAAAAAATTAGCATTACCAAATGAAATTAAAGTATTAGTTTTTAAAGTGGATGGTGAAACAAATACTGATGATTTATCGCCAGCACAAGAAGCTTGGTCGAGACCAGATATTCCATTGCATGCAAAAGCGATGTTAATGAATAAAATGCCAAATGGCATTAAAACAATTCAAGACCTAAAAACAAGACGCTTACCTATAGCTTATGTGGGTGATGTTGTCGGTACAGGTTCATCAAGAAAGTCAGCCATTAATTCCGTTCAATGGCATATGGGAAATGATATCCCCTATATTCCAAACAAAAGAACAGGTGGCATTATATTGGGAAGCAAAATTGCACCCATATTTTTTAATACAGCAGAAGACTCAGGTGCATTACCCATTGAATGTGATGTGAGTCAAATGAAAACTGGTGATGAAATTATTATTAGACCTTTTGAGGGCAAGATTTTAAATAACAAAAATGAACTGATTGCTTCATTCAATTTAACTCCATTTACCCTTGCAGACGAATATCGCGCAGGTGGAAGAATACCTCTTATTATTGGTCGTGGACTCACATCTAAGGCCAGAGAGTTTTTAGAATTAGCTCCTACTCCTTTATTCTTAACGCCTATCCCAGTAGCTTCCTCTAAAAAAGGATTTACGCTTGCACAGAAAATGGTGGGACGTGCCTGTGGATTGCCAGATGGTGTTGGTGTTAGGCCAGGAACATATTGCGAACCTAAAGTCACATCAGTAGGTTCTCAAGATACAACCGGAGCCATGACAAGAGACGAACTAAAAGAATTAGCTTGTCTCGGATTTAATGCTGATTTAGTGATGCAAAGTTTTTGCCATACAGCAGCTTATCCAAAGCCAGTAGATCTTAAATTGCAACATGAATTACCTGAATTTATGTCAAGTCGAGGCGGTGTCACATTAAGGCCTGGGGATGGCATTATTCACTCCTGGCTCAATCGTCTTTTACTTCCAGATACTGTGGGAACAGGTGGTGATTCTCATACACGCTTTCCTATTGGCATTTCATTTCCAGCAGGTTCTGGACTTGTAGCGTTTGCTGCAGCTATGGGCGCTATGCCGATTGATATGCCAGAGTCTGTCTTGGTGAAATTTAAAGGCAAAATGCAGCCAGGCATAACATTAAGAGATCTTGTAAATGCAATACCTTATGTGGCGATTAAAAATGGAGACCTTACAGTAGCAAAACAAAATAAAAAAAATATTTTTAATGGGCGCATTTTAGAAATTGAAGGACTGCCTGATTTAAAAGTCGAACAAGCTTTTGAATTTGCAGATGCGTCAGCAGAAAGATCTGCGAATGGATGTACAGTGAAACTTAATAAAGAGCCGATTATTGAATACATTCATTCAAATATTGCACTTATTAAGAATTTAATTGATAACAATTACGAAGATAAAAGAACATTATTGCGGCGTATGAAATCAATGGAAGATTGGTTAAAAAATCCAACTTTATTAGAGGCAGATAAAGATGCAGAATATGCGAGTATTATCGAAATTAATCTTGATGATATTAAAGAGCCATTAATTGCTTGTCCAAATGATCCTGACAATATTAAACCTCTGTCTGAAATTGCAGGCAACAAAATTGATGAAGTGTTTATTGGAAGTTGTATGACTAATATTGGGCATTATCGAGCTGCAGCAAAGGTGCTTGAAGATTTCAATAAAATCCCAACGCGTTTGTGGATTGTTCCACCTACACGGATGGATGAAACTGAGCTTAAGAAAGAGGGGGTCTATTCGGTTTTCAATAAAGTGGGCGCTAGAACAGAAATCCCTGGATGTTCTCTTTGTATGGGCAATCAAGCCAGAGTTGAAGATGCAGCCCACGTTTTTTCTACAAGCACTCGAAATTTTGATAATCGTATGGGGAAGGATGCTCAAGTTTATTTGGGCTCTGCAGAGCTCTCAGCAGTTTGTGCAACTTTAGGAAAAATTCCTACACTTGCTGAATATCTTGCTGTTAGCAATCAAAAACTCTCAAAAGATTTAGATTCAATTTATCGATATTTAAATTTTCATCAAATGCCAGAATATAAACCCAAAAAAATTATTGAAATTAATGAAATTTAAAAGACGATGGCTTTAATTAAAAAAGAGGATTTTATTGAGAGTATTGCTGATGCTCTTCAATTTGTTTCTTATTACCATTCAGAAGATTTTATTTCTTCGATGCGCGAAGCATATGAAAAAGAAAAATCTATTCCTGCTAAAGATGCAATGCTTCAAATTTTAACAAGTTCAAAAATGAGTGCATTGGGGCAAAGACCCATATGTCAGGATACAGGTATTGTCATTGCTTTTATAGAAGTAGGGATGGATGTCACATGGTTATCTGATCTTTCAATTGAAGAAATGGTGAACGAAGGTGTGAAGCGTGCTTATACAAATAAAGACAATCCACTTCGACCTTCAATGGTTTCAGATCCTGCAGGTCAAAGACAAAATACAAAAGACAATACACCTGCCATCACACATGTAAAAATAATTAAAGGTGACAAAGTGCGTGTATCTATTAGTGCCAAAGGTGGGGGCTCAGAAAATAAAGCACAATTTACGACACTGAATCCTTCCGATAACATTGTAGATTGGGTCCTTAAAGTCATTCCAGAAATGGGCGCTGGCTGGTGTCCTCCAGGTGTCATTGGTATCGGTATTGGTGGATCATCTGAAAAAGCAATGTTAATGGCTAAGGAGTCATTGATGTTGCCAATAGATATTCATGCCCTTTTTGAGCGTGGGGCAAAAAATAAAATAGAAGAGCTACGAATTGAGCTTTATAACAAAATTAATCAACTCGGTGTAGGCGCTCAAGGCTTTGGTGGATTAACAACAGTGCTTGATGTCAAAATTATGGATTATCCCTGCCATGTAGCCTCTCTCCCTGTTGCGCTTATTCCAAATTGTGCAGCAACACGACATACACATTTTATTTTGAATGGTAGTGGCCCAGCACATTTTAAAATTCCCAATTTAGATACATGGCCTAAAGATATCTGGTCTCCTCAAGCAAATGCTAAAAGAATCAATCTTGATTCGATAAATAAAGAATCAATTAAGGAGTGGAGGGAAGGTGATTTACTTTTATTAACAGGAAAATTAATTACCGCTAGAGACGGCGCACACAAAAAGATTGCAGATCTTTTAAAAAGAGGAGAGTCTTTACCTGCGGAAATTAATTTAAAAGATAAGTTTATTTATTATGTGGGTCCGGTAAATGCCGTTCACAAGGAAGTAATTGGCCCTGCTGGACCCACTACAGCTAATCGTATGGATCAATTCATGGAAATGATGCATGGTAAATTAGGAATTTTAGGAACAATCGGAAAAGCTGAGCGTGGAAACGAGGCAATTCAAATAATTAAAAAATATGAGTCTGTTTACTTAAGTGCAGTCGGTGGCGCAGCTTATCTAATTTCAAAGGCTATTGCTTCTTCTAAAGTTATTGCTTTTCCTGAGCTTGGTATGGAGGCCATGTATGAATTTGAAGTAAAAGATATGCCGGTGATGGTTTCAATCGATACAAATGGATTATCAATTTATTCTGAATCACAAGCCCAATGGAAAAACAAATCTATACCCATCAACACTTTATAATAAATTCTAGTCTAGCATTAGACAAAAAGTTCCTTCTATGCCATGTGATTTTTTAATGCTACTTCGGATGTTGATTTCTGAATCATTTTTAATTTGTGTATCAAGTTCTATTAAAAGTTTTTTATAGAGTTTATCAATCGACATTTCATGCAAGATACCGATTCTTCCAACTAACTCATCTTCTACTTTTATTTTCTTAATGGCCTTTCCATCCTGATTATAGATTTTAGCTTTGAGCGTGCCGTAAAAAGTTGTCATTTGTGGATTATAAAATACGTGTGGATCAAGAGATAACACCAGATTTCCATAATTACCTTTCTCGCATAAAGCACTATTAGGCAGTGCTGATGAAGCTGCTTTTTTTAAAAGGGAGCCCTGCTTTATCCAATACCCTTGCCAACGAAAATCGACCAAATGAATTGGATGCTTATCAAAATTTTCATCAATATGTATCAAATAATCGTAATTTGTATTGGCCTTGACTTCAGATATTATGGATTGCGAAACTAAAGTAAAAAAAATCGAAAAAGTAATGAATATTTTTAACATTTTTGAATTATAGTAGTAAAGGTATGTCGAATTGACATCAAACTTTGAGACTAGTTTCATGAAATTTTTTTTACTATTATTTTTTTGGATAATACCAGCCATGACTTATGCCGCCTGTCCTTCTTTATATAATCATCAGTTTAATACACTTCAGGGTGACAATATTAACTTATGTGATTATCAATCAAAGCCTATATTAGTTGTAAATACAGCAAGCAAATGCGGATTTACGCCGCAGTTTAACGCACTAGAGGCGCTTTATAAGAAATATCATGATAAAGGTCTATTGGTGATTGGATTTCCTTCCAATGACTTTAATCAAGAATTAAGTACTGATAAGGAAGTGCGAGATTTCTGCAAGTTAACTTATGCAGTTGAATTTCCCATGACAATTAAATCCAGTGTGACAGGAAAAAATGCAAATCCCTTCTACCAGGAGTTGATTAAAATGTCAGGTCAAATGCCTCAGTGGAATTTTTTTAAATATTTAATATTGCCGCAAGGTAAAAAAGTATACGCATTTACAAGTGATGTCACACCTGACTCACCAGCAATTTTAGATAAAATTAAAGCAGAATTAAATTAATACCTTTTAAGTATTAGGCTGACGAATTTTTTGTAAGATAATCGCTGAAAGTTCTTCGACCGAACGTGTGGTTGAATCTGCCCATGGTATGCCGGCTCTTTTCATAAGGCTTTCACAATCGGCAATTTCTTTCCTACAGTTTTCAAGTGATGCGTAAGTGCTATTTGGTCGCCTTTCGCTTCGAAGGCTGCTTAAGCGATCTGCTTGAATGGTTAATCCGAAAATTTTATCGATATATCCTTCTAGAATAGGTGGCAATGCTTTTCTTTCAAAATCCTCAGGTGTTAAGGGGTAGTTTGCAGCTTTAATACCAAATTGCATCGCAAGATAAATGCTCGTTGGTGTTTTACCTGATCGAGATACACCCACCAAAATCACATTAGCTTGATTGAGACCGTTATGAGTCATCCCGTCATCATGACCTAATGCAAAATTAATCGCTTCCATTCGGTCTGAATAATTAGACCCAGATATACTGTGGGCAACACCGGGACGTGTGAGAGGTTCTTCCTTTAATTCAACACCTAAAGGATCAATGAATGAATCAAAAAGATCAATGTAATAAGCGTCAACCTCTTTAAGTTCTGCACGAAGTTTAGGATTACCAATGGACATAATAACAATCGGTCTTAGGCTATTTTCCATTTTTGCGTTCACGATACGTTTTTGGGCGTCATCCACTTTTGCATCGGAGTCGGTAAATGGAATTCTGATTTGTGTAAATTGTGTGTTTGGGAAGTGAGCTAAAAGTTGACCTAATGCACCAGCAGTAATACCTGTGCCGTCAGAGATAAAGAACGCTGTTCTTTTTTGTTGTGCCATTATTTTTGGCTAATACGCTTCCATGTACTGATCACAGTGTCAGGATTAAGGGACATTGATGAAATACCTTCTTTGACAAGCCATTCTGCAAAGTCAGGATGATCTGAGGGGCCTTGTCCACAAATTCCAATATATTTTTTTGTTTTCTTAGCTGCTGAAATTGCCATTTGGATCAGTGCTTTCACAGCATCATTTCTTTCATCAAAACCGTCAGCTAAAATGCCTGAGTCTCGATCAGTGCCTAATGTAAGTTGTGTTAAATCATTTGATCCAATGGAGAATCCATCGAAGTATTCAAGGAATGCTTCAGCTAAGATTGCGTTTGATGGTACTTCACACATCATAATTAAGCGAAGTCCATGATCACCTCTCTTAAGACCGTTAGCCGCCATAATGGAAGTTACTTCTTTTGCTTCTTCTAAAGTTCTTACAAATGGAATCATAATTTCTACATTTGTTAAACCGAAAGTTTCTCTTACCTTTTTCATAGCTTGACATTCCATGACAAAGCATTCTTTAAAATCTTCTGACATGTAGCGCGCCGCACCACGAAATCCAATCATTGGATTTTCTTCATCAGGTTCGTAGATGTCTCCACCAACTAATTTTTTATATTCATTAGATTTAAAATCAGATGTTCTTACAATGACTGGTTTTGGATAAAATGCCGCTGCAATGGTTGCAACACCCTCAGCTATTTTATCAATATAGAATTGTTTAGGATTAAGATAACCGCGCGCACGATGTGTAATTTGTTTTTGTATATCTTGGGGCATCGCCGAATAATTTAATATGGCTTTTGGGTGAATGCCGATCATATTATTGATCACAAATTCTAAACGCGCTAAACCCACACCATCATTCGGTGTTTGAGCGAATGTAAATGCCATATCAGGATTACCCACGTTCATCATGATTTTCACTGGCGGTGTTGGAAGGACAGTTTCTTTTTCTGTATTAACTTCGTATTCAAGTGCACCTTGGAATACAAGTCCAGTTTCACCCTCTGAACAACAGACGGTTACCATATCTCCATCTTGTAAAAGTTCAGTCGCATTCACACTACCAACAATCGCTGGAATACCAAGTTCACGGGCAATGATGGCAGCATGACATGTTCGACCACCACGATTCGTTACAAGCGCTGATGCTCTTTTCATCACTGGTTCCCAATTAGGGTCAGTCATGTCTGCAACCAAGACATCACCTGGTTGAACCGCATGCATTTCAGAAGGATCTTTAACAATACGCACTGGACCAACGCCAATTTTTTGTGTCACTGCACGTCCTGCTACAATCGCTTTACCGCTTCCTTTTAATTTAAAAATTTCAACTACATTTTTTGATTGAGATTTAACAGTCTCAGGCCTAGCTTGAAGAATGTAAATTTTTCCGTCTAAACCATTTTTGCCCCATTCAATATCCATAGGGCAACCATAGTGTAATTCAATAGTTACCGCATATTGAGCAAGTTCTAAGATATCTTCATCATTGAGGCTAAACAAATCGCTTTCTTTTGGATTAACATCAATGGTGTGTGTGCTTTTTCCAGCTTGTGTAGCATCACTAAAGACCATTTTAATTTTTTTGGATCCAATCGATCGTCTCACGATTGCGGGCTTTCCTTCTTTTAAAAGCGGCTTAAAAACATAGAATTCATCTGGGTTTACAGCGCCTTGAACCACCGTCTCACCTAAGCCATAAGAAGCAGTAATAAATACCACATCCTTAAATCCTGATTCGGTGTCGATCGTAAACATCACACCAGAGCAGCCAATATCACTTCGTACCATTTGTTGAACACCTGCTGAAATAGCAACATCAGCATGAACAAAACCTTTATGCACGCGATAAGAAATAGCACGATCATTATAAAGAGATGCAAACACTTCTTTGATTGCATGCTTAATATTCTCAACGCCATGAATATTTAAAAAGCTCTCTTGCTGACCTGCAAAAGAAGCGTCAGGTAGATCTTCTGCCGTAGCAGAAGATCTCACTGCGAAAGTCATCCCTTCAGCAGAGTTCTTTGTGAGTCGCGTGTAATTTTCTTCAATAGCTTTTTCTAAAGAAGAGGGGAAGGGGGTATCAATAATCCATTGTCTAATTTTTTTACCACTGACAGCGAGCGCGTCCGTATCATCTGTATTTAATGTTTTTAGTTCATCAGCAATCTTATCGTCGAGTTTGTTGTGGGCTAAAAATTCTCTAAATGCTAATGCTGTGGTTGCAAAGCCCGTAGGGACTCTGACACCTTTTGCATTAAGCTGCGAAATCATTTCACCTAATGACGCATTCTTTCCTCCCACAGAACCGACATCTGTATTTCGAAGATTTTCCAGTGGAATGACATGTGATGACATAAAGGCCCTTAGGTTAATAACTTGAAAAATTTAAGAAGTTAATTTTTAGTAATGCTGTTTTTTTAGTTTAATTGGTTTTTACTTCAAAGATGGCTAAAAAATCTTTACATGTGAGATGCTATAAAAAGACGACATTTTGCCAAATTAACATCTTATTGTCATCTGAATCCTTAGTCTTAAGATTTAGTGAAATAGGTTGAGAGTGAAAGGATTTCCATATGAGAGACTAAAAAGAAATGAGATTAAATAAAACCCTCTCAATTGTAGCTAAAATGTAGCGAAAATTCATTAAAATCTGTTAAATAAAGATATTTTTTGAATTTTATATAATATTTCAATAAGAGTTCTTTGAAATACCCCTAAAAAATTCATATTTACCCATAAAACATGAGTTGAATCTTCTAGATTAGCTATCAATTCATATATAATTTTAGATCTCATTTCGAAGACATCATTTTTTGGAGATTTAAAGCAATGGCAACATTATTAGAGCAGTTAAAAGGCATGACAACGATCGTTGCGGATACAGGTGACGTAGAAGCAATTAAAACAGTAAAGCCTTATGATGCAACAACAAACCCATCTTTACTCTTAAAGGCTAGTACACTTCCTCAATGTGAGCCTATGATTAAAGAAGCTATTGCTTATGCAAAATCCAAAAGTAGCAACAAATCTCAACAAATTGAAGATGCAGCTGATAAGCTAGCTGTGCTTGTAGGTCTAGAGATTCTGAAACATATCCCTGGTCGTATTTCTACTGAAGTAGATGCGCGCTTATCTTTCAATATTGATGCAATGGTTAAAAAAGGGCGTAAATTAATTGGTCTTTATGAAGAAGCTGGCGTGAAGAAAGATCGCGTTCTTATTAAATTAGCTTCAACATGGGAAGGTATTAAAGCAGGTGAAATTTTAGAAAAAGAAGGTATTAATTGTAACTTAACCCTTCTTTTTGGTTTTGGCCAAGCGCGCGCTTGTGCTGAAGCAGGTGTTTTCCTTATTTCACCATTCGTAGGCCGCATCCTTGATTGGTATAAAGCTAAAACTGGTAACACCTACTCATCTGAAGAGGATCCGGGCGTGATATCTGTGCGAAAGATTTATGCATATTACAAAGAACATGGATACAAAACAGTCGTAATGGGCGCTTCATTTAGAAATATTGGAGAAATTACAGCTCTAGCAGGTTGTGATCGTCTAACGATCGCTCCAAATCTTCTTCAGGAGCTTGAAGCAACACAAGGTGACTTACCACGCATTCTTAAAGATAGCGGAGCTACAAAAGCTGCGCCAGCTAAAATGACTGAAGACGAATTCCGTTTCTCATTGAATGAAGATGCGATGGCAACTGAAAAACTTTCAGAAGGTATTCGTGGTTTCGTAGTGGATCAAAACAAACTCGAAACAGCTCTC
>DATCVG010000063.1:0-3040 GCA_036567085.1 Candidatus Methylopumilus sp. | reverse complement strand
GCCGCGAAAAAAATACTTATAGTATTTATAAGAAGATGAGTGAAAAGGGTATGTCATTTGCGCAGATCAATGACATCTATGCATTCAGAATTATCGTGAAAGAAGCAAACGACGCCTACTCAGCATTAGGCGCATTACATGGACTTTATAAACCTCTTCCAGGTAAATTTAAAGATTACATTGCGATTCCAAAAGCTAATGGATACCAATCATTGCATACAAGTTTGTTTGGGCCCTTTGGGACACCCATCGAGGTACAAATTCGTAGTGAAAAAATGCATAAACTTGCAGAGGCAGGTGTTGCAGCACATTGGCTTTATAAAACAAAAGATGCACATCTCACTGAGCTGCAACAACAAACACATCTATGGTTAAAACGCCTTCTAGAGATTCAAACAGATAGTTCGGATTCACTTGAATTCTTAGAACATTTAAAAATCGATCTTTTTCCTGATGAAGTTTATGTATTTACGCCTAAAGGGAAAATTTTAGCACTTCCTAAAGGCTCGACTGCAGTTGATTTTGCTTATGCAGTGCATAGCGATGTGGGTAATTGTTGTGTAGCAGCAAAATATAATCAAGAACTGGTCCCGCTTCGTGCAGAAGTGCATAACGGGGATCACATTGAAATTATCACAGCGCCTTTAGCTAAACCTAATCCTGCATGGTTAAATTTTGTTATTACTGGAAAAGCAAGATCACATATTCGACAATATTTAAAATCTATTGAATCAGAAGAATCTTCAAGGCTTGGCGAAGGCATGCTTAACCAAGCACTCAAAGCGCTTCATATCAGCCCGTCATCTATTAAAGAGTCTCATTGGAAAAAATTAATCAAAGATTATGGCGTTAAAAATAAAGAAGATATTTTGGCGGAAATTGGTTTGGGTAAGCGTATGAATGTCATGGTGGCCCATCAACTTATAAGTTTTATGGATGGCGTGAGTCATGAAAAAAGTAAACATAAGCAACTCGATGTGATCACCATTAAAGGCTCCGAGAGCATGGCGATTCAATTGGCAAGTTGTTGTCACCCTATTCCAGGCGACCCTATTTTAGGATTTATCAATAAAGATAAAGGCCTTGTGGTTCATACCCATGATTGTTTAGCGATTAGAAAATTTAAACTTGATCCTGATAAATGGCTTGATGTTGAATGGGATCCAAATCCAGATCGATTATTCAAGGTCAATTTACAAATTATGGTATTAAATGAGCGCGGGATGCTTGCTAAGATTTCTTCTGTGATTGCAGAATCAGATTCAAATATTGATAATGTGAATGTTGAAGAGTCGGATGGTGGACATTTTGTAAATGTGAACTTTATTGTGCAAGTGCATAATCGCATTCACTTGGCAGAACTCATGCGAAACTTAAGAAAAATTACTAATATTTCCAGAATCAGTCGTGTCAAAATGAAAACCTTTTAAGTAGTTTATTACAAAAGAAAGATTGAAGAAATGACAAAAGAAATTATTCAAACTAAAAACGCACCAGAAGCGATTGGGACTTATTCTCAGGCTGTTAAAACAGGCAATACTATTTATTTGTCTGGTCAAATTGCACTTGATCCTCAATCCATGCAATTAGTTGAGGGCATTGAAGCACAAATTCATCAGGTATTTAAAAATTTAAAATCAGTCGTTGAAGCGTCTGGCGCTCACCTAAGCGACATTGTTAAAATTAATATTTACTTAACTGATTTGTCTCATTTTACTTTGGTCAACACCATCATGGGCGAATATTTTACAAAACCTTACCCAGCTAGAGCCGCGGTAGGTGTTGCATCTCTTCCTCGAAATGCGCTTATCGAAGCTGATGGCGTTGTTGTTTTTTAAATTATTTTTACTTAAGAGTATTTCAATCTGACTTCTCTAGCCGAGCTTAAGCTTTTTACACCTTCAGTATTAAATAAGCTCAAAAAATTGGGCCTTGAAGATGTATTTAGTTTAGTGATGCATTTACCTATTCGTTATATTGACGAAACAATTGTGACGCCTATTCGTGATATTAAAATGGGGGTACTTTCTCAAATAGAAGCAGAAATTATTCGGGCAGAAATTGTCTATAAGCCCAAAAAAATGCTTATCGTACAAGTCAAAGACACATCTGGTAGCTTGCAGCTTAGATTTTTACATTTCTATCCAAGTCAAATGAAGATGTTTGAAGCAGGTAATCGCATTCGTATTTTAGGGGAGGCTCGGCATAATTTATTCGCATTCGAGATGATTCATCCTCAATGTAAATTGACAAGAGAGGGCGACATATTGCCAGATACACTTACGCCGATTTATTCATTGGTTGCAGGTGTGGGGCAAAAAACAGTCAAGGATGCGATCGATAAAGTATTTCATCACTTCGATTTAAAAAATTATTTAAAAGACTTATTTTTACCGTCGATTTACGAAAAATTAAACTTACCAAATCTTTATGAGAGTTTAAAAAGCATTCATCACCCAAAAGATTTTAAAGAAGCTACAAAACATGAGACATTCTCTAGCATGCCATATCAAAGAATCATCTTTGATGAATTTTTAGCGCAACAATTATCTTTAAGATCTAATTATTTAATTAGACGCGCACTTACCGCTACTCCGTTCAAAGCCACCAATAAACTCACGAATATTTTTATTAATTATCTTGAATTTGATTTAACGAATGCGCAGAAAAAAGTCATTCAAGAAATTAAAAATGACCTTGAGAAAAACTATCCCATGCAAAGATTATTACAAGGTGATGTAGGCAGTGGTAAAACAGTAGTAGCAACAATCGCCGCTCTGCAAGTGATTGAGAATGGAAGTCAGGTTGCTTTTATGGCGCCTACGGAAATTTTAGCGGAACAACATTACCGAAAACTTTATGGATGGTTGAGCCCTTTAGATATAAAAGTCGCATGGCTTACAGGTAGTCAATCCAAAAAAGATCGAGAGATTTCCTTGGAAATGACGCAATCGGGTGAGGCAAAGATTGTGGTAGGTACCCATGCCCTTTTTCAAGAACATGTAGTATTTAATAAATTAGGTTTAAGTATTATTGATGA
>DATCVG010000062.1:0-17922 GCA_036567085.1 Candidatus Methylopumilus sp. | reverse complement strand
ACATTGATGTCATGGTTAATAAAACAAAACAATATTTTTAATATGTATAATCTATGATTCATTTTTTCATTAAAAATTCAAAAAAACATCTATGTCGAATTTAACCCTAGAAGCTATTGAGCTGACCCGTCTTTTTGGTGGCCGTGAGGCTGTTAAAAATGTAAGTTTTCATCTAGAAAAGGGCGAAGTTTTAGGTTTTTTGGGGCCGAATGGCGCAGGCAAATCCACTACCATGCGAATGCTCACGGGCAATTTAGCTCCTTCGGTGGGCACGGTAAAAATTTGTGGTATCGACATGATCGAAAATCCTAAGGAAGCAAAAGCATTGATTGGCTATTTGCCAGAAATGCGCCCTATATATAAAGAACTTACGGTTGACGAGTTTTTAACTATTGCTGCTCGTCTTCACAAGGTACCTACTAAGCAAATTAAAAAAGCTGTAGATACGGCAAAAGAAAAATGCGGTTTAAGTCATATGAGCAAGCGATTAATTGAAAACTTATCCAATGGATATCAACAGCGCGTAGCTATTGCTCAAGCTATTATTCATAATCCATTAGTTGTGATTTTAGACGAGCCAACAGTTGGTCTTGACCCGATTCAAATTAGAGAAATAAGATCTCTTATTCGAGAGATAGGTCAAAAGCATAGCGTTATTTTGTCCACACACATTCTTCCTGAAGTTGAGATGGTTTGTGATCGTGTGCAGATTATTGATAAAGGTAATTTAGTATTTCATGGTTCGATTGATGAATTAAAACAACATCGACAAGGAAATAAACTTTTAGTAGGTTTTTCAAAAGCACCTCCTTTATCAGCACTAAAAGATATCGAAGGTGTGACTAAGGTTGAAAAAGTTGAGGCAAGTATGTATCGCATACATTTCAAAAACAAACAATCACCATCAGAGGCTATCGTGAAACTGTCAGTGAAAAATCATTGGGGACTTTATCAAATCGCCCCTGATCAAACAAGCCTTGAAGATGTTTTTGTCCAATTAACTGAAAAGAAACAAAAAAATTAAATACTTATGAGTGGCAACTTAAAATGATTTTAAATATTGCAAGAAAAGAACTTAAAAGCTTATTTGCGTCCCCGATGGGATGGATTATTCTCGCGCTTCTTATGATGGCATTTGGTAGTTATTACCTTACGGGTGTTAACAATTACTTTGAGGTAATGTCGGGCGCTATTCGCCCTGCTGAGCGTGTGGGCGTCACTATATTTGTTGGGCAAACAGTTTATAGTATTGCTTCTTTTATTATGCTTTTCGCAGTTCCTCTTCTCACAATGCGACTTATTAGCGAAGAAAGACGAAGTCAAACTTTACCATTTTTATTCAGCGCACCCATTTCACTGACTGAAATAGTTCTGGGAAAATTTTTTGGCTTAATTGTTTTTTTAAGCATTCTTGTTCTTTATATTTTTCTTATGCTCACAACACTTAATATTTGGGCAGATATAGATTTTGGTTATCTCATTGCAAACTCGATAGGCCTCTGGCTGCTTGTAGCAAGTTTTTCAGCGCTCGGTATTTATTTTTCAAGCTTAACTCAACAGCCTATTATTGCTGCAATATTAAGTTTCATTTCGCTTTTTGCATTAATGATTATGGAACGTTTTTTTGCCAGCGATCCTAATCATTGGTTTGCTTATTTATCACTTATGAAGCATTTTCAAAGCTTTTCAAGAGGTCTTATTGATAGCTCAGATTTAATGTATTTCTTTCTATTTATATCAACATTTTTAACATTAACGATTAGACGTCTCGATGCTGACAGGCTTCGTGGATAAATATTTATGAAAATAAATTCAAAATTAAGATTACAAATTCTCATTCAGAATAGTTTTTTTGTTGTTCTATTTATTGTTTTAGTATTTCTTTTGGGGTTTCTTGCAAATCAGTATAAATATTCAAAAGATATTACACAGGCTAATCGTAATACGCTCACTACTGGAAGCATTAATGTCCTTAAACAAATGAAAGGACCAATTACACTAACCGTGTTTGCATCTAAAGATGATGTCAATAATGGAGATACGTTTAGGCAAGGTATTATTAATTTTATGACTAGGTACCAGAGAACTAAGTCTGATATCAACATTAAATTTATCAGCCCTATAGAAGAGCCAAAATTAGCGCAAGAAATGGGAATTAAGGTAGATGGTGAAGTTGTAGTCGAATATCAAAAAAGATCGGAGCACATTAATCCTCCTTTTGCCGAACAGGAGATGACCAATCTTTTTATGCGTTTATCTAGAACTAATCAACAAGCAGTGATGTATTTAGATGGTCACGGTGAAAGAAATTTAATTGGGCTAAAAAATAATGACATAGGCGAATTTGGTAAGCAACTAGAATCTAAGGGCTTTAAATTTGCTAATCCAAACCTCGCTGTTGAAACAGAAGTGCCTTTGAATGGTTCAATGTTAGTAATTGCTAGCCCACAAAAAAATATTCCAGCTGTGGAAGCAAAAAAAATTAAAAAATTCCTAGAATCAGGGGGAAATTTACTTTGGCTTCTTGATGATAATAACTTTCATGGCTTGGAAGAGATAGCTTTATATCTTGGACTTACTGTTTCAAACGAACATGTAGTAGATCCAACAGCAAAAGTTGAAGGGGCCGATGAAAATGTATCCTTTGCATCCTCTTATGGTGTCCATGCAATTACTAAAAACTTTATGCTAAGAACGCTTTTTTCGAATGCGCATGAAGTAAGCGCTAAAGGCACGTTAGACAATGGCTGGGAAGTTAGTAAACTTATTGAGGTTTCTCCAAATGGTTGGCTAGAGTCTTCATCATCAAAAGCGAATCAAAAATCAACTTTTGATAAGAACAAAGATAAACTAGGCCCCATAAATATTGCTGTCGCTCTTCAGAGGACTTATGGTAAAAAAGGCCAAAGAGTTGTGGTAGTTGGAAATGGAAATTTTTTATCCAACACATTTATTACGACAGGTGGTAATTTAGATCTTGGCATCAATATGATCAATTGGTTGTCTGGAGATGATAATTTAATTTCTATTCAGCCTATGCCTTTGAAAGATGTGAATGTAACTATTCCAAATGATAATACTTCTGTCTTGATCGCCTGGACAGTATTCCATAGCTTTCAATATTTCATTCCTATCATTATTTTTGTTTTAGGCATATTTTTCTGGTTTAAGCGCAGAAAAGCATAAAATAGAATAGAAATATGAAAAATCGTTGGCTAATTAATATTATTTTGCTTTTGATCGTTTTATCGATTTCTCTTTTTCTAGCTCTCAAACCTCCACAAAAAAAACAAACAAAACAATTTGAAGTCAGCACTTTTAATTTAAGTGATTTTGATACTGTAAAGATTGATTTTCCCTCTCGAGCATCTATTGTTTTTAAAAAAAACAATGAGGCCTGGGATATGCTTGAACCGATCAAAGGTCGTGCAGATCAATTTTCAGTTCAAAAAATTATTTCTGTCGTGGCAACATCCAGTAGCGAGAAACTACCATCAAATGACCTGCCTAAATATGGCTTAGATAAACCGACCGTTAAATTAAAACTTCAACATAAGGGTGCAGAGGAAGAGTTTATTTTTGGCACATATAATTCTGTCACGGAAGATCAATATCTTTTATATAACAATAACGTATATCTTATCAGTGGTTCATACTCAGAGGCCGCATCTACTCAGCCTATAGAACTTATTGATAAATCACCTTTAAGTAGAACAGAGCAAGTTAAAGAATTTGACTTTTCTCGTCTTGAGCAATGGCAATCTAAACGCTTAAAAATATCACGCATAAATAATGAATGGAAGGCTAGTGAGGGTAACTCATTTAAACAAGAGGATATGGCTGAATGGTTTGATATGACTTGGGTTAAAAATCCTGCAAGATCAGTAGAAAAATATCCATTAGATTTAAGAATCCCATACAAGAGTTTTGATGTTCGTACCGAAGATGGTAAAAAAATTACTTTTTTACGCGTGCAAGAATCTCCTGAAACTCAACTATTTAGGATTGATGAGGGTTTGCTTTATCATTTCGGCAGTGATATTGGATTTACGATGATGAATCCACCGATTGAGCAGCCTAAAAAATAAATTTATTTATGCCAGAACTTCCTGAGGTTGAGATTACCTGTATGGGGCTTCAGCCCATACTTAAAAAATCTATCAAAGATATTACTGTTAGAAACACCTCTCTAAGGTGGCCAGTTCCATCCCATTTAAAAAGAACACTTCCTAACCAAAAAATATTAAATATTAAAAGACGTGCGAAATATATTCTTATTCAATTTGAGAGTGGACATCTAATGATCCATTTGGGCATGTCCGGACGACTTGAAATTTTAAGGAAAGATATTCCTCCTGATAAACACGATCATGTAGATATTCAATTTCACAACACAAAAAATATTTTACGATATACGGACCCAAGAAGATTTGGGTCTATACTTTGGCTAGAGGGTAATATTAATGATCATTTTTTGATATCAAAATTAGGCCCCGAGCCCTTGGAAAAATCATTTACTGAAAAATATTTATTTTTAAAAATACAAAATAAAAAAACTACTATTAAAAATATTATTATGAATAGTCATATTGTTGTTGGAGTTGGAAATATTTATGCGAGCGAATCATTGTTTAAGGCCGGGGTGCTTCCAAGCAGACCAGCTCGCGATGTCACATTAAGTGAATGCAAGAAGATCGTAAAATACATTAAAGAAACACTAAATAAAGCTATCGAATTAGGAGGCAGTTCACTTAGAAATTTTTATAATGTGAACGGACAGTCTGGTTACTTTCAACAAACATATGCAGTATATGGAAGAAAAGGTAAAGCCTGTCGAAAATGCAGATCAAACATTGAATCAATAATTATTGCGCAGCGATCAAGCTTTTTTTGCCCTAAGTGCCAAACTTAATTGATTTTTTCTGCTTCCTTTATGATATTTGGAAGTAAAGTACCTACAATCATTCCAATAATGCTATTACCCAAGCCTATAAGTTGTGCAGGTATGGGTGTATGTTCACCGAGAAAAATTTCAACAAATAACCAAGACCCTATTCCTCCAATGATTGCCAATAAAGCTCCTTGGCTATTAGCTTTTTTCCAGAATGCGCCAAATACCAGCGGGACAAATGCACCGGCAAGTGTAATTTTATAAGCCGATTCAACCATGCCAAAAATTGAAAGATTTGAGCTGAGTGCATAAAGTAAAACAATAGAAGAAAAACATACAAGTGTAATTCTCATAATTTTAAGTAAATGTTTATCGCTAATTTTTGGAAAATATCCTTTAATAATATTTTCTGCAAAAGTAATAGAAGGCGCTAAAAGTGTTGCAGATGAGCAGCTCATAATTGCAGACAAAACTGCCCCGAAAAATATTACCTGTGCAAATAAAGGCATATAATTAAGTACAAGCATTGGTAAAACGTGTTGTGAATTTGTGTTTACAAGGCCATTAAAATATTCTGAATCAATTAACGTTGCCGAGTACGCAATAAACATTGGTACAAATGTGAATGTGAAATAAATTAATGCTCCGAGTATCGAGCCGTATAAGGCAATTTTCGCAGTTTTTGCAGATGTAACTCTTTGAAATACATCTTGCTGAGGAACTGATCCTAACATCATAGTAATCCATGTCCCAAAAAAAGTGATCCATGTCCAAATATCACCTTTAGGAAAAAAATCTAATTTATGATTAGTGGCTGCACTTTGAATCACAGGCGCAATACCTCCCGTTAATTGAGAAATTGCATTTGCAATATAAAGAAGCCCACCAATAACCACAATCATTTGAATAAAATCTAAAATAGCCACAGACAACATACCACCAAATGTTGTGAAAGTAAGCACAATTAAAGTGCCAATAATCATACCCATTTGCTCGCTAATAAATTGATCTGTAATTAAATTAAATATCAAACCAAGTGCTTTAATCTGAGCTGCGACCCATCCTAAGTATGAAATAACAATAGCAATGGTCGTTAAAACCTCAATGCTTCTGTTATATCTGGCTCTATAGAAATCACCTAAGGTGATGATATTTAATTTATATAATTTAGAGGAAAAAAATAAGCCAGCAATAATGAGACAAAGACTTGAGCCGAAGGGATCAGCTACAACACCATGTAATCCTTCTTTAACGAAAGTAGACGAAACACCAAAAATGGCTTCTGCGCCAAACCATGTAGCAAAGACGGTTGCAGTGACTATAGGAAGGGGAAGGTGACGACCTGCAACAGCATAATCTTTTGTATTCTTAACACGCGAAGAAACAAAGATACCGATTCCAATAGTAACTAACAGATAAAGAGATACAAACCAGATAAGCAATTACTGCTTCCTTAATTTATTTTATAAAATAAAACAAGATCACAAAATTTACCAATATAGTAATTCCAATGAAAGTGATTGTGATTTTAAACCAACGAGCTTGACTCTTCTGAGACTTTAAGAAGTTTTCAAAGTCATCTTTTGTTATTACATTTTTATCTTGTGAATTACTTTTTTCTAGAAATTCATGAATAAGTCTAGGTAATTTAGGGGTGAGATGAAGCCAATTAGGAAATTCATTTTTTAAGCTTTTAATAATATGTTTAATTCCTTTTTGTTCCGACATATATTTTTTTAGAAATGGGGCAGCTGTCTCCCATAAGTCTAAATCAGGATCTAAGTTTCTACCAAGACCTTCTACATTTAAAAGTGTTTTTTGGAGCATTGTTAGTTGAGGCTGAATTTCCATATTAAATCGTCTGGACGTTTGAAATAATCGAATAAGTAGACGTCCAAATGAAATTTCCTTTAAGGGCTTATTAAATATAGGCTCACACACTGAACGAATAGCATTCTCAAATTCATCAATAGAAGTATCTTTAGGGACCCATCCAGACTCGATATGTGCCAAAGCCACATCATGATAGTCTCGCTTAAAAAAAGCTAAAAAATTACGTGCTAAATAGTTCTTATCATTCTCACTTAAAGAGCCCATAATGCCAAAATCCATAGCAATATAGCGTCCATCATCAGCCACTTGAATATTGCCAGGATGCATATCTGCATGAAAAAAACTATCCCTGAATACTTGGGTAAAAAATATCTCAACACCATTGCGAGCAAGTTCTTTGATGTTAATTTTTTTCTTACGAAGTGTTTCAACATGACTGATTGGTGTTCCCAGCATTCTTTCCATCACCATCACATCTTCATTGCAAAAATCCCAATAAACCTCTGGCACGATAAGTAATTTTTTGTCTTTGAAATTTTCACCTAAGCGACTGCAATTTGCTGCATCTAACATAAGATTTAATTCGCATTGCACATGTTTATAAAATTCAGCAACCACTTCTCTTGGTCTTAATCGCTTTCCATCAGACCAGATTAATTCTAGCAAGTGAGCAATAAGATATAAAAGTTTAATATCTTTTTCGATGATGGACTTAATATCAGGCCTTAATATTTTAACAGCAACATGCCTATCATCATGAAGTGTTGCGAAATGAACTTGAGCTACTGATGCGCTTGCTATCGGGGCTGTATCAAATGATTTAAAAATCTTATCCAGTGAAGTGCCATACGAATTCATAATAATTTTTTCGGCATCTTTGTATGGAAAAGGAGGTACTTGATCCTGGAGCAAAGCTAATTCATCAGCAATGTCCAAGGGAATAAGATCTCTTCTAGTAGACAACATCTGGCCAAATTTAACAAAGATAGGGCCTAAATTTTCAAGCGCAAGCCTAAGTCTTGTTCCTCTATTTTTATTATGTGGCCTAAAGAAAAAGATAATTGAAATAAAGTGAGCAAGAAAATTTAGCTTTCGGTTGAATATAATAAACTCCTCTAAGCGATACTTAAGGAGTATGTAGATGATGTATATAAGCCTCATATATTTCATAGTTTTTTAAGTCTTTGCTCGAAGCGATCAACATCAAATCTTAAGGTATCAACTTCTTTATTGAATTGATCAACCAATCTTTTTTTTGCAATAAGTGGTTTTTCTTCAAGCCAATACTCTTTGAAAGTATCTGCGATATTGAATGATGTTTCTTTTGTTGTTTTAAGGGCTTTTTTACCCAGTTTGACAAGATGATAAGCCGGAATATCACCAATTAATTCACTTAAATCGTCTTCGTAGTCCCATTCAATATCTTTTAAAACGCTACTAATTACTGTTGCAAAATCTATATCACCTTTAATTTCAATATTTGCTTTTTTGTTACCGCGCATAAGCTCTAGAGCTGACGATATAGATAATTTAATTTCTGCATCATAATTATCAATGTATTCTATATACTCCGGAATACCGTCTTCAGTAATTCTTAAAGCATAATGAATCGGACCAACAACAAATAAAATAGATTTTGATTTATGTTTAGATAAGTCTTTTTTTAACCATTCATTTTGTTGAAATAAATGATTGGTAAAATTTTTTTTTATAGTGTCGATAATCAAAGTTTATATCCCATATGTATTGCGACAACGCCTGATGACAAATTGAGATATTCCACTTTAGAGAATGATTCTTCCTCCATCATTTTTTTTAAAGATTCTTGGTCAGGATGCATTCTTATAGATTCAACAAGATACTGATAGCTTGATTCATCTTTAGCAAATAATTTGCCTAATTTTGGTAAAAATTTAAACGAAAATTGATCATAAAAAAATTGTAAAGGTTTCCATATTTTTGAAAATTCTAGAATTAAAATTTTTCCTCCTGGAGATAAAACACGATAAATTTCTTTTAGCGCTCTCTTTTTATCCGTCATATTACGAATGCCAAAACCAATAGTGACACAATCAAAATAATTATCAGGAAAGGGAAGGGATTCAGCATCGCATAAGATAGAAGGTATAAAAATACCCTGATCAATTAACTTACTACGGCCAATATTTAACATAGATAAATTGATATCTGAATGAATCATTTGACCTTTAAAATTAGTTAATTGGGCACCAATTTTTTTAGCAAGAAGAATAGATAGATCCGCAGTTCCTCCGGCAATATCTAGAATACGAGCATCTTTCTTGACGTTAGATACATTCACAAGAAATTTTTTCCAAATATGGTGCATACCAAATGACATCAAATCATTCATTAAGTCATAATTTGATGCTACAGAATGAAATACAGAAGCTACTTTATCTGCTTTTTGCGATGCATCTATTTCACTATATCCAAAATGTGTTTTTTTATTAGCCATCTGTTTCTATTCTTTGAATACCAGCATTTGATAATTTTTTTAAATATTCTTCCCAGAGTACCTCATAGGTCACTGCAAGCTCATATAAATAATCCCATGTATAGATGCCTGTGTTATGACCATCTGAAAATACTAATTTGACTGCATACTGACCAACTGGCTCGATACTTTCTATAGTGACATTTTCTTTGTGTATTTGAAGTATTTCTTGGCCTGGTCCATGCCCTTTAACTTCAGCCGATGGCGAATGTACCCGAAGAAATTCACAGGAAAGCATACATTCAGTCAGATTGCTAAATTTAATTTCTAATAGCTTGGATGCTTGATGCAGCTTAATTTCTAAGGGGTATATTTTAGCGTTACTTATTGTCACTCTATGGAAAAGCCTAAAAAAACTATATTATCGGAGTTCTTTTGGCTTTTTTGATAAATTTAAAAAATTAATGACTGGAAGACAACATCAATAATTTAATTTTTTTCATTGCTGCTTGCTCGATTTGTCGAATTCTTTCTGCTGATACACCAAGTTTATCTGCAAGTTCATGAAGTGTTGAAGCATCTTTATCTTTTAACCATCTTTCTTCTAGGATAAGACGGCTTCTTTTATCAAGCGATGAAAGTGCTTTACTGAGGGAGGATAAACTATTCCCCTCAGATTGATCTATCTCCATTTTTTCTGAAGGCTCTGGCGTTTCATCTTTAAGATAAGCAATGGGCCTGAAGACATCATCTTCTGATTCTTCCGAACCATAATCTAGTGAAATTTCATTACCATTAAAACGATACTCCATTTCACGAACATCTTCGGGTTTGACATTAAGCTCTTTAGCGATCGAATTGATTTCATCTGTTTTAAGAGGCTGGAGTGTTTTTTTCATACTTCGTAAATTAAAAAATAACTTACGCTGAGCTTTTGTCGTCGCTGTTTTCACTAAACGCCAATTTTTAACGATGTATTCTTGAATTTCTGCTTTAATCCAGTAGATTGCAAAAGAAACTAGTCTTACACCTCTTTCAGGGTCAAATCGCTTTACAGCTTTCATAAGGCCAATATTGCCTTCTTGAACTAAGTCTGATTGAGGAAGTCCATAACCAGAATATCCCTTAGCCACTTTAACTACAAGCTTTAAGTGAGATAAAATAAGTGTTTTAGCAGCTTCAAGGTCGTTTGATTTTTTAAGACGCATACCAAGTTCCATCTCTTCTTCGGCAGTAAGAGAGGGGATAGTTCTAATGGATTGCACATAGCGATCGTAACTATCAACAGAGCCTAATGTAGGTAAGCTTAAATCTAAAGTCATCTTAATAAAATCCTTAGTAAAAACTTCATTAACAAGCGTAATTTTAGCACTCTTCATTAGAGAGTGCTAGTTCTATAAAGTTCCTTAAATTTTAAATTAACCTAATAAATACAATAGGTTAAGTAGACTATAGTTTTTTAATAGATTGATTAATCGAGATAAAAGATGCCAAAATAGCAATCAGAATTGAGCTACCAACAATAGATAAATACTGTAGAGGAGTTAAATCAACAATAGTGAATTGAGCTCCATAGATGGCCTCAACTTCAATGACTGTTTGATTTAAGCATATCACAATCAATTTGAGGCTAAGAGCAGCAGTTAATCCACCTCCTAAACCATAAATAAACCCGCTGTATAAAAAAGGCCTTCTTATGAATTGATTGGTAGCACCAATTAATTTACTCAATTCAATTTCTTCGAAGTGCGAAGTCATCTGAAGACGAATAGTATTGCCAATAACCACTGTGAGCATAAAAGCTAATAAAATTGATGCTAAAAAAATAGCTTTATTTGCTAAATGGAGCACAGAGTTTAATTTTTTAACCCATCCCGTATCAACAACCACTTGGTCTACTCCCTCAAGTCTATCCAGAGATGATTTTAAAATCTCAATTTGGTTTGGATTGACGGTGTTGGGTGAAATAAAAAAAGCATCAGGGAGTGGATTTTCCGAAAGCCCATTATTTGATTCATTAAAGCCCATTGATTTTTGAAGTTTAGACCAAGCCTCTTCTTTTTTAACATAGTGAAAATTACTAATTTCAATACGACTTTTTAAATCTTTTTCGATTTTATTTTTCGCATCCACTGAAATATCTTTTTTAAGAAAAATAGTAATTTGAGATTCATGCTGGATAGTTTGTGAAATCGATTTTAAATTTTGCACTACCAGGAAAGATATGCTCGGCAAAATCAATGTAACACCTATAACCAAGAACATCATAAGAGTAGAAACCATTGATGCGTGACTGCGCTGAAGCGCTTTTAGTAGTATTTGATAATGAGAAACAAAGTAATTCATCTATTGGTCTGTAATCTTTATAAGATTGCCTTCTTGCAAATAAAGTTGCTTATGTTTTTTCGAAGTAGTTGGTATTTCATGTGTTGCGATAATCACAGTCACACCCAGTTCTTGGAAGCTGTAAAAAAGATTCATAATTTCATCTGCATATTTTTTGTCTAAATTTCCTGTGGGCTCATCTGCAAGTAAAATGGCGGGTCTACAAGCAATGGCTCTTGCAATTGCCAGACGCTGTTGTTCCCCACCTGACAAGCTAATAGGCATTGATTTTTCCCGATTAAGTAAGCCCACTTTATCAAGAGCTGCTCGAACACGACCTCTCACATCATTTATACTCACCTCATTAATCTCCAAAGCAAGTGCAATATTTTCATAACAATTGCGATCATATAGAAGTTTATGATCTTGAAAAACTAACCCAAATTTCCTTCTTATATAAGGGATAGCATCACTTTTTATTTGACTTAAATTTTGATTTTCAAAAATAATTGTCCCGTGTGTAGGAGGTTCAATCGCTGTAATTAATTTTAATAATGTTGATTTTCCTGCGCCTGAAGGACCTGTTACAAAAATAAGTTCACCAGCATTAATTTCAAAAGTAATGTTTTGTAATGCCTCTAAATTCCCGGGGTATCTTTTATGGACTTGATCAAATTTAATCATTAATAAGAACCGATTTTAAAAAAGGGCATCTACATATTCTTGCGCATTAAAAACTTTTAGATCATCTATAGATTCACCAACACCAATATACCTTAATGGGACCGGTTGTTCTCTAGCAATCGCTGCAATAACACCACCTTTAGCGGTTCCATCAAGCTTAGTTAAGGCAAGGCCGGTAATGCCTAAAGCCTCATTAAATATCTTAAGCTGACTGATGGCGTTTTGCCCAGTATTTGCATCTAACACAAGAAGAATTTCATGAGGTGCCTCAGCGTGACATTTGTTAATCACACGTTTAATTTTTGTAATTTCATCAATTAAATGTTTTTGTGTAGGCAATCTACCGGCTGTGTCCGCAATCACGATATCAATATTTTTTGCTTTTGCAGAGTTGATAGCATCAAAAATAACAGCACCTGGATCACCCGAAGCTTGTGAAACAACATGAACATTATTTCTTTGACCCCATACTTGCAGTTGTTCTGTAGCGGCTGCCCTAAAAGTATCGCCTGCAGCAATTAATACAGATTTATCTTCATCAAGGAAAATTTTTGTAAGCTTGCCAATAGTAGTTGTTTTGCCTGCACCATTAACTCCTACAACCATAATGACATAAGGATTTGTTTCTTTTAGTATCAAAGGGTTTTCGATAGGAGCCAATAATTCTAATAATTTTTCTTTAAGTAAACCCTTAATCTCATCTGCATTTTCTATATTATTCTTTTTTATAGAAGCTCTAATGCTGTCTAAGAGATAAGTAGTAGCAGAAATGCCTACATCGGAGGTAAGTAATATTGTTTCTAACTCTTCAAAGAGAGCCTCATCGATTTTTTTGCCAGTAAATAATGTAGTAAGCTCGGCGGTTAACTTTTCTCTAGTTCTAGTAAGACCTTTTTTTATTTTGTCAGCAAAACCAAAGAAACCACTTTTCTTTTCTTCTTTAGATATTATTTTTTCTTCAGAAGTTGTAATTGATTTTTTTCCAACAACTTTTGGAGCGGGCTCGAAACGTTGTTCTGGCTTTAATACCTCTTTTTTTTCAGAAATTCGTGGGGTTTTAGAAACTTTTTGTTTTAACGCTGAAGGACCTTTTTTTTGTGGTTTTTTGGCGACTTCTTTTTTTGCCGCAGATTTCTTTTCTGGGCTGTCTTTCTTTATAATTTTTTTCAGGAATTCAAACATTTTTTAAAATTTTAAGAACTTAATGAGATAAAGAAAAGTCTACGAAATATTGATATTCATTATAATAGCTAATTCACTTAAGGATGAGCCGCGTTGTTAAAAAATATTTTACTTATTTTATTGTTGTTTCCAAGTTTACTTTTAGCACAAACTTCAGAATTTAACCTTTCTAACGGATTAAAAATTATTGTAAGAGAAGATCACCGCTCTCCTGTGGTTGTCTCTCAAGTTTGGTATCGTGCAGGCAGCCTAGACGAAGTGAATGGAAAAACTGGTGTAGCCCACGTTCTTGAACACATGATGTTCAAAGGAACCAAAAAAATTAAAGCAGGAGAGTTTTCTAGGCTTATTGCCAAAGCAGGTGGTAAAGAGAATGCATTTACCGGAGCAGACTACACTTGTTACTTCCAGCAACTTGAAAAATCAAATCTTGAACTTTCATTTAAACTTGAAGCTGATCGAATGCAAAACCTTAATTTATCAAAAGAGGAATTTGATAAAGAAATTAAGGTGGTAATGGAAGAACGACGATGGAGAACTGAAGATAAGCCAACGTCTCAAGTTAAAGAGCAATTTGGAACCACTATTTTTAAATCCCATCCCTATAGCAGGCCTGTGGTTGGTTGGATGAATGATTTGGAAAATATGACAGTCGAAGATGCAAAAGAGTGGTATAAAACTTGGTACGCTCCTAATAATGCTATTTTAGTAGTGGTTGGAGATATTTACGCTAACGATGTGGTTAATCTTGCAAAAAAATATTTTGAAAAAATTCCTGCAAAAAAATTACCGGAAAGAAAGCCTCAAATTGAACCTAAACAAAATGGAGAGAGAAGATCTATAGTAAAAGCGCCAAGTGAATTATCTTACCTTTTGATGGGTTATCCTGTGCCAACTATTAATAGTCGTAATGGAAGCGATGAAAATTCCTGGGAGCCATATGCGTTAGAAGTTTTATCTAATATCTTCGCTGGTAATAGCTCCTCAAGACTTAACCAAAATCTTGTAAGAAATCAACATTTGGCTGTCAATGTAAGCGCTGGTTATGATTCGTTATCTCGAGGAAGAATAAGTATCTTTGAATTGGAAGGTACTCCTAATGATTTTAAAAAGATTAAAGATCTAGAAAATGCGTTACTTCAGGAAATTGAAAAAATTAAAAAAGATGGTGTTACTCAAGAAGAATTAGATAGAGTGAAGGCAACCGTTATTGCAAGTGATGTATATCAAAAAGATTCTATGTTTGGAATGGCAATGGAAATCGGACAGCTCGAAACAATGGATTATTCGTTCCATTTAAGCGATGGATATATCGATAAAATTAATAGCGTAACTTCAGAACAAATAAAAAACGTCGCTATAAAATATTTAACTCGAGATAACTTATCAGTAGTTATTCTTGATCCTCAGCCAATGAATGAAAATTTAAGCCCTAAGGGACGCCCACATGTTCATTAAAATTATTCAACTTCTTTGCTTATTTGTTTGTTTTCAACAAAATAGTTATGCTGCGTTAAAAATTAATTCATGGGAAACGAAAGAAGGAACTAAAGTTATTTTCGTTGAGAATCACGATCTTCCTATACTTGATATCAATGTAAATTTCTTTGCAGGTAGCGCGCAAGATCCTAATGGGAAAGAAGGCCTCGCAAATTTAACTCATCATCTTATGAATTTGGGGGCTGGGGGTATAGATGAAGAAAAATTAGCCAATCAATTTTCAGATATTGGTGCAGCAATTGGAGGAGCAATAGATCTCGATCGAGCGTACTTTAAATTAAGAACTTTAAGTTCCTCTGTGCAGAAAGATAAAGCGCTTTCACTATTTAAAAACGTAATTCATGCGCCTGATTTTCCTATTCCAGTATTAAATAGGGAAAGAGATAGAATTATTGCAAGTATCAAACAATCTATGACGCAGCCAGAAACAATTGCTAATTTGGCATTTATGAAATCTTTATACGGAGACCATCCCTACGCCCATGATGAGGCTGGAGATATAAATAGTTTACAAAAGTTGAATCAAACTGATTTAAAACAATTCTATAAAAATCATTATTTATCCTCTGAAGCTTCAATCGTTATTGTGGGCGATGTAAACGCTGATGAAGCAAAAAAAATAAGTGAGTCTATTAGTCAGGGATTGCCTCAAGGAAATGCTAAACACAATATTGCTTCCGTGACAGATCAAAATTATGCAGGAATTAAAAAAATACAGCACCCTGCAAAACAGGCTCATATATTAATGGGTATGCCAGTCTTGAAACGTGGCGAAAAAGATTATTTTCCTTTGTATGTAGGAAATTATATTCTAGGCGGAGGCGGTTTTGTTTCAAGGCTTACTGAAGAGGTTAGAGAGAAAAAAGGATTAGTTTATAGTGTGTACAGTTATTTTATGCCACTGTATGTTGAGGGCCCTTTTGAGATTGGCTTGCAAACCAAAAAGGAGCAAGCTGATGAAGCACTTAATATTGTGAATTCAACAATTAAAAAATTTATTGATGAAGGCCCAACTGAAAAAGAACTTGTTGCTGCTAAACAAAATTTAGTGGGTGGATTCCCCCTAAGGCTTGATAGCAATGCAAAAATTGTTGATTACCTAAGCATGATTGCTTTTTATAAGTTACCAATTTCATATATTGACAGTTATATAAGTGAAATTAATAAAGTAACTATTGATGAAATAAAAATGGCATTTAAAAATAAAATTAATCCTAGTAAACTAACGACTATTATTGTAGGTGCAGAGTAGTCTTTTGAAGACTGTCAAAAATCAAGTCAAAATTATTGGTGGGCAATGGAAAAGAAAAAATGTCTCTTTTGTTGATGCCCCAGGATTAAGGCCCACTCCAAGTAGAGTTAGGGAAACTTTATTTAATTGGCTGGACCAGGATCTAACCGGTAAGATTTGTTTAGATCTCTTCTCGGGATCAGGCATCATTGGTTTTGAATCTCTTTCAAGAGGTGCTTCAAATGTAGTGATGGTTGAAAAATCTCCCCAAGTTTTTAAAATGATTCAGAAAAATAAAAAACTTCTTCAGGCAGAAAAAGCGCAACTTCATTTTATGGACGCACTTTTATTTCTTAAGAATAGCGATGCTAAATTCGATATTATTTTCTGCGATCCACCATTTAATGAGGGCTGGGAAGATAAATTATTTCCTCAATTAGCTAACCATTTAACTAAGGATGGGCTAATATACTTCGAATCAGAATCTGTTTTAACAGAACACAATGAATTTAATGTTTTAAAAAAAAGAAAAGCAGGTAATGTTTTTTATCATCTTGTGACATTAAAAAATAATGAGTCAATCTAATTTGTCAATAGCTGTTTATCCTGGAACTTTTGATCCCATTACCTTAGGTCATGAAAATATCGCTCATCGCGCTTCAAAAATTTTTGATAAAGTAATTATTGCTGTTGCTGGCAATACAAGTAAACAATGTTTCTTTACTTTTGAGAAGAGGGTGGATTTGGTGAAGGCCGTTTTCAAAGACCATAAGGAAATTGAAGTGATTGGATTTAAAGGACTTTTAATGGATTTTGTTGAGGCACAAAATGCCCAAGTAGTTATTCGAGGCTTAAGAGCTGTTTCAGATTTCGAATATGAATTTCAATTGGCAGGTATGAATCGCAAACTTTATCCAAATGTTGAAACCCTTTTTCTAACGCCTTCTGAGCAATTTACTTTTTTATCTTCAAGTTTAGTTAGGGAAGTTGCTACTTTAGGTGGAAATATAGAACAATTTGTATCCCCAGTTGTGAAAGAAGCTATGAAAGAAACTGGACGTTAATCATGGCACTAATGATTACAGATGAATGTATTAATTGTGATGTATGTGAACCTGAATGTCCAAACAATGCCATTTATCAAGGCCTTCAGATCTACGAAATCAATCCTAAATTATGTACAGAATGTGTAGGACATTTTGATATGCCGCAATGTCAAGAAGTGTGTCCTGTAGATTGTATTCCAATCCATCCTCAATTTATTGAATCCAAAGCAACGCTTATGCTAAAGTATCATCAACTACAAAAAGATAAAGTGAGTTAGTTATGCGGGTACTTCACACCATGATTCGTGTTACTGATCTAGAAAAATCACTTAATTTCTATACAAATATTTTAGGTATGAAGCTTTTAAGGCGACACGAATATCCCGATGGAAAATTTACATTGGCTTTTGTGGGATTTGGTGATGAGAAAAATCATGCAGTCATTGAGCTTACATATAATTGGGGTGTGACAGCTTACGACAAAGGTAATGCTTTTGGACATATTGCAATAGAAGTTGAAGATGCTTATAAGGCCTGTGAATTCATAAAAACAAAGGGTGGAAAAGTGATTCGAGAAGCTGGCCCTATGCAACATGGTTCAACAGTGATTGCTTTTATTGAAGATCCAGATAGCTATAAGATTGAATTAATCCAAGCTGGAACTTTTTAATCAATCAAACAAGTCTTTCATTTTATCAAGCCAGCCTTTTGATTTTGGGCTGTGCTTGCCACGATCTAATTGATTAATCTCTTCAAGCTCTTTTAATAATTCTTT
>DATCVG010000061.1:0-13991 GCA_036567085.1 Candidatus Methylopumilus sp. | reverse complement strand
TGAGATTTTAAATAATTCATTTTTTCAAGAATTTTACTCTCTAATCCTCGAGTTGTAGGCTTATAAAATTCAATAGGTTCTAAATTATCTGGAAAATATTTTTCACCTGACGCATACGCATCGGGTTCGTTATGGGCATATCGATAATTTTTACCGTAATCTAATTCTTTCATAAGCTTAGTTGGGGCATTTCGAAGATGTACAGGTACATCGCTATTATCACCGTCGCCTACAAATGCTTTCACTTCATTAAAGGCCATATAGGCTGCATTACTTTTAGCCGCAATAGATAAGTAAATCACTGCATTTGAAAGCGCTAACTCACCCTCAGGCGTACCTAGACGCTCATAAATTTGATAGGCTTCTAAAGCCATGGTTTGTGCTTTCGGATCAGCTAACCCTATATCCTCAATTGCAATACGAACAATTCTTCTTGCCAAATAAAGTGGATCAGCACCCCCATCAAGCATACGATGGAGCCAATATAGAGCTGCATTCGGGTCAGAGCCTCTCACAGATTTATGAAGCGCTGAGATTTGATCGTAAAATTGATCTCCGCCTTTATCAAAGCGTCTTACTTTGCTAGTAATCGTTTTCTTTAAGAAATCTTGATCAATTTTTTTAACTTTTAAAGATGTGGCTGTATTAACTAGTAATTCTAAAAAATTAAGTAAACGTCTAGCATCGCCATTGATATGTCCGATAATTTCTTGCCTAGCTTCATCATCTACATCAATGTCTGGCGCAATATAATTTTTTGCTTTTTCATAGATCAAAAGAAGGTCTTCTTGATCCAGCATTTTTAAAACGTAGACTTGGGATCGACTTAATAAAGCGGAGTTAACTTCAAAAGACGGATTTTCAGTTGTCGCTCCAATAAAAGTAATGAGGCCTGATTCAACATGCGGTAAAAATGCATCTTGTTGGCTTTTATTAAATCGATGTACTTCATCTACAAATAAAATTGTCTTTTTATTATATTGTTGTAAATTAAGTTGTGCTTTATCTATAGCCTCCCGAATATCTTTAACGCCAGACAATACTGCAGATACAGATATAAACTCAGCATCAATAGAATTGGCAATCACACGTGCGATCGTTGTTTTTCCAACACCCGGCGGCCCCCAAAGAATCATTGATGGCAGATTTCCAGATTCAATTGCGACACGTAATGATTTACCCTCACCTAAAATATGTTTTTGTCCTGCAATTTCACTTACACTCTTAGGTCTTAAATATTCAGCAAGTGGCAATTGAGATTGGTTAGATTCAAACATTTGGTTCATGAGCACTATTTACCCGAAGCTTCTTCTTGAATAAACCATTTACCATTAGTTTTTTTAACTAAAAGCAATTTACTGGATTCCTCAGTTAATTTATCAGAGGTATATCTTTGTTTAAATTGTATACGCGCTAAATTTTCATTTTTCATAGTCACTTTAATATCTTCAATTTCAACAAGAATTTTTCCTTGTGAGGAGATCTTTTGTTTTCTTAAGGCTTGCCATAAAGTTAATGCATCACCATTAGGTGTTTTAAAATCTTCGGCGTACTTACTCAAATAAAGGTCAACATCTTTAGCTGACCAAGCTCTTGCCCAAGCATTTGCAAAATCAATCAGCTCTTCATCCTTATTTTTAATTGAAGCTAATGATGTATTGTTGGTTGCTATGCCATTTTGTACAACATCGACACCAGTTGGAAATTTAAATAAAAAATCATTATCTACTAGGGTCACATTGTATTTTGCATTTTTAAAACTAATCGTTGTGATATGTTCAAATGCATCAACAATCTTCATCACTGATAATTTATTTTCAGTTAATCCAAGTATGACTTTGCTAAAACCAGCCCCCTCTTCTTTAGGAACTGCTTCGACCCATTTAATACTTTGGTTCATTTCATTAGCGACTGGGTCTTCTATATTTCTGAGCGTAAAATATTTTTCAATATTTTTACCTGCAATAATGAGAAGTGGTGTTGATCCAGCAACTTTAGCTATAGGATTAATAGAAACTTGTCTTAGATCCTGATCGTAGAGAAAGAGTCGATCGCCATCACTGATAATTTGATTTTGATAAGGCTTTAAATAATCCCACCTAAATTTATTAGGTCTTTTAAATAACATAACGCCTTCTACATCCTGAAGTTTTAAGCCTTTCTTATCCAAAACAACCTGACTAAATTCAGAAGACATGCTTGAAACATTATTCACAAAAGCATTTAAATCTGAAATACCGTCTGCAAAAACATTGGTTGAGAGAATTAAAAAAGCAAAAAAGATTTTATTCATTTAGATTGGGAGCTAGGATGTCTCTATTACCATTACTTTGCATAGCGGAAACGAGCCCAGCTCTTTCCATATCTTCAATAATTCTTGCAGCACGGTTATAACCAATGCGGAGATGTCTTTGCACTGAAGAGATGGATGGTTTTCTAGTTCGTAACACTAACTCCACAGCTTCATCATAAAGCGGGTCTTTTTCGCCAGAGAAATTAGAGGAAGAGTCGCCGTAATCACCGCTCTCTGAAGTTTCGTTAGTTAAAATACCTTCAATGTAATTAGGTTCGCCATGCGACTTAAGATAACTCACTACTTTATGAACCTCTTGGTCAGACACAAATGCACCATGAATTCTTTGAGGGTAGCCTGAGCCTGCTGGCTGATATAACATATCCCCTTGCCCTAGCAGTGTTTCAGCGCCCATTTGATCTAAAATTGTTCGAGAATCAATTTTGCTAGACACTTGGAATGCAATTCTTGCAGGAATGTTAGCTTTAATAAGCCCTGTAATGACATCTACGGAAGGTCTTTGTGTTGCTAATACTAGATGAATGCCAGAAGCTCTCGCTTTTTGAGCAAGCCTTGCAATAAGCTCTTCAATTTTTTTACCTACCACCATCATTAGATCAGCAAGTTCGTCAATCACAATGACAATAAGCGGCATTTCAGATAAAGGTTCAGTATTTTCTAGATTCACAGGATCCGCAATTGGGAAGCCATCTTTCATACTATCTTTAATTTTTTGGTTGTATCCAGCTAAATTTCTAACGCCCAACATCGACATCAGCTTATAACGTCTTTCCATTTCAGCTACACACCAATTTAATGCATTAGCAGCTTGGCGCATATCAGTAACAACTGGTGCCAATAGATGAGGAATGCCCTCATATACGGATAACTCGAGCATTTTAGGATCAATGAAAATCATCCTAACTTTTTCAGAATTAGCTTTATAAAGCAAACTTAAAATTAATGCATTAATTGCCACTGATTTACCTGAGCCTGTTGTACCCGCAATTAATACATGTGGCATTTTCGACAAATCAGCAACCTCGGGTCGGCCTGAAATATCTTTTCCCAAAGCAATCGTGAGTGAAGCGCTCGTATCTGCAAAGATTTGAGAGCTCATAATTTCAGACAAATAAACAATCTGTCTCTTGGGATTAGGTATTTCTAATCCCATACATGTTTTACCAGGAATCGTTTCAACCACACGAACGCTCACAACAGAAAGTGCGCGTGCCAGATCTTTTGATAAGTTGGTCACCTGACTACCTTTAACGCCTGGCGCTGGCTCAAACTCATAACGTGTAATTACAGGGCCTGGCTGAGCAGATATCACCTTCGCTTCAATACCAAAGTCCATTAATTTTTTTTCAATAAGTCTAGATATAAACTCGATTGTTTCTGGCGATTGAGGTTCAATCTGATGCGAGGGTTGATCTAAAAGATGAAGTGGCGGTAATAAATTATCACTAAAATTAAATAGTGGAATTTGTTTTTCTTTTTGAACTCGCTCACTTTTTTTAATTTCAACTTCTGGAGATTCAATATTAAGTGGTGATCTATTTTCAGATTTTCTTCGCTCACTCTCAAGCAGCTCTAATCTTTGTTTCTCGATAATTCTTCCGTGTTTGCGATCTTGCCAATCTCTATATCTAAATTGTACTCTTTGAAATAAAGCAAAAGTAAAGTGGCCAAAATGCTCTGAAATTTTAAGCCATGACCATCCTGTAAATAGGCTAAATCCGATCGCAATCGATGTAATGAGAAAAATACTTGAGCCTATATAACCTAAAGATGCACGCAACGCATGATCAAATAATTTTCCGAGCAAGCCCCCTTGGCTTAATGGAAATTGAGCTGGCAGATCAACAAGATGGCCAGACTCAAATGCAGCTGAACTAGAGATGAGAAGAAAGAAACCAAAATAATTAAAAAGTAAAAAAGAGCGATAGCCTTTTAACTCTTTATTGTATTGTGGGTAAAGAAGCCAAATACTAAAGAAACACAAAAAGCTTAACCACCAACTTGATAAGCCGAAAATATAGAGTAGCAAATCCGACAAATAAGAGCCAATAATACCCCCAGCATTATGAATTGAATTTGCACCACTGACACTATGAGACCATGAAGGATCTTGGCTAGAGTAGGTCGCAAGTGTGATGGTCAAATAAAAGCCTAAAAAAATTAAACTTAACCACCAAGCTTCGCGTGTTAGCTTATTTTTAATCCCACTCAGTTTGTTATCTTGTGGGGTTTGGCTAGCTTTTGTAGATTCTGATTTTTTTTTAAAAAACAAGGTTGTAAGTACTCGGAATTTTTTTTCAATTATATCAGTTTGAGGTGCCAAAAAATGATGAAAAAAGCCACAAAAAAGGCCTGTTCTAACAAAAATAGGTTTGCTTAATCAAGCGATGAAAACTAAAATTGATCGTTTGTAACTTCATACTTTTTTCAGGAATTTTTTATGGCAAAACATGCCCAACTTATCATCTTAGGCTCTGGCCCCGCTGGCTATTCCGCTGCAGTTTATGCAGCTCGAGCAAACCTTAATCCTGTTCTTATTACAGGTATTGCTCAAGGTGGTCAATTAATGACTACAACAGATGTTGATAATTGGCCTGCAGATCCTGACGGTGTCATGGGCCCTGAACTGATGGAACGTTTTGAAAAACATGCTAAACGCTTCAATACCGAAATTGTATTTGACCATATTCATACAACACATCTCAAAGAAAAGCCTATTCGACTCGTAGGCGATTCATCCGAATACACTTGTGACGCTCTCATTATTGCAACAGGTGCTTCAGCAAAATATCTTGGATTAGATAGTGAAACAGCATTTTTAGGCAAAGGCGTTTCTGCATGCGCAACATGCGATGGATTCTTCTATAAAAATCAAGAAGTAGCTGTTGTCGGTGGCGGGAATACAGCGATTGAAGAAGCGCTTTATTTGTCTAATATTGCAAATAAAGTAACTTTAATTCATAGACGCGATAAATTCAAAGCTGAAGCGATTCAGATGGACAAAATACACGATCGCATAAAAGAGGGAAAAATCGTCCTTGAAACATTTAAAGTCCTCGAAGAAGTATTAGGTGACGCTACAGGTGTCACAGGCATCAAAATGAAAGATGTAAATACAAATGAAAGTAAAACCATAGCACTCAAAGGTATTTTTATTGCTATTGGTCATCAACCGAATACTTCAATTTTCGAAGGCCAATTAAATATGGAAAATGGTTATATAATTACTAACGCAGGTCGCGAAGGTAATTTTACAGCTACTTCAATCCCTGGTGTGTTTGCAGCGGGTGATGTGCAAGACCATATATATCGTCAAGCAGTGACAAGCGCTGGTACGGGTTGTATGGCGGCTCTCGATGCAGAAAGATTTTTAACAAAATAATGTCATGACAGCAAATAATGAAGACGAAATTGATTTATTCAGAGAAGCCATCAAAGGGGCAAATCCATTAAGAATCAGTCCCAAGAAAAAAGAGCATAAAGCCCCTCAAAAAAAACCCAAGCCGGTACCTCTTAACTTTATAAGAGACGAAAAACAAGCGCTCATTGATTCCATCAGCGATCGCTATGAACCGCTTCACGATATTGAGAATGGGGAAGAACTTTTTTATATTAGAGAAGGCCATTCCCCTGATATTTTAAAAAAACTAAGAAAAGGATTTTGGGTCGTACAAAAATCTATTGATCTTCATGGCATGATTTCGGATGAAGCTAAAGCCTATATTGTTCAATTTATTGCTGAATGTAAAAAAAATAATATTCGATGCGTTCGCATCGTGCATGGAAAAGGTTACAACTCGAAAAATAAGGAACCTGTTCTTAAAAACAAATTAAAGCATTGGTTAGCACAAAAAGAAGAGGTAATAGCATACGCTCAAGCTAGAGTGCATGATGGTGGCAGCGGTGCAGTCATTGTTTTATTAAAGGCACATTAAGCCTCACCAAGAAATCCTCCACTTTGATGTCTCCAGAGTCTCGCATATAAACCTTTCTTTTTAATAAGCTCAGCATGAGACCCCTCCTCAATAATCTTACCTTTGTCGATGACAATGAGTCTATCCATTGCTGCAATAGTTGATAGTCGATGTGCGATTGCAATTACTGTTTTACCTTCCATGAGTTGATAGAGGCTCTGCTGAATCACAACTTCAATCTCTGAATCAAGCGCACTTGTTGCCTCATCTAACAACAATATTGGCGCATCTTTTAACATAACTCTCGCAATAGAAATTCGCTGCCTCTGACCGCCTGATAATTTAACGCCTCTTTCTCCTACGTGTGCTTCATAACCTTTTCTAGAAAAATTATCTTCTAACTGCATTATAAAATCGTGCGCCTTAGCTCTTTTTGCAGCATCAATCATTTGTTTTTGAGTTGCATTAGGTCTGCCATATACAATGTTATCTTTAACGGAACGATGAAGAAGAGAAGTATCTTGGGTCACCATACCAATTTTTTCTCTTAAGCTATTTTGCTTTACTTTAGAAATATCTTGATCATCAATTGTGATCATCCCTGCTTTGAGGTCATAAAATCTTAATAGTAGATTTACGAGCGTAGATTTTCCTGCACCAGATCTTCCAACTAAGCCAACCTTCTCACCCGGATTAATATGTAAAGAAAAGTTATGAATAACAGATTTTTTTTGGTTAGGGTAATTAAAAACTATATTTCGAAAAGAAACTGAAGCCTTCTTTATTTGAAGATCTTTTGCATTTTTTTCATCCTTAATCTCTTGATGCATTGATAAAGTATTCAAACCATCTTGAAGTGTTCCAACTTGCTCATATAGCGAAGTCATCTCCCACATCACCCAATGCGATATACCATTTAACCTAAGAGCCATGGCAGTCGAAGTTGCAATTACACCCACCATAATTTTGCTACTCGACCAAAGCCAAATTGCAGCAAAAGCAGTACCAATCACAAGAAGCATACTGAGTAAATGGTTAATGACTTCAATCCAGCTAACTAATCGCATTTGCTTATTTACACTACCTAAGAATTCCTTCATAGCTACTTTTGCAAAATTAGCTTCACGTCCTGCATGCGAAAATAGTTTGATTGTGCTTATATTGGTATATGCATCTGTAATTCTTCCAGTCATTAAAGATCTAGCATCAGCTTGATTTCTTGAGAGCATACTTAAACGCGGCACAAAATAAACTAAGGCCAGAATATAAAATATTACCCATCCAATAAAAGGAAGCATTAATATGTAATTGAATTTGCCAACAACTAAAATCATCGTGAAAAAATAAATCATCACATAGATTAATATGTCAGCCAAAATAAACCATAAATCTCTGACAGCAAGAGCAGTTTGCATAACTTTTGCAGCAACTCTTCCTGCGAATTCATTGTGATAAAAATTCATACTTTGATTAAGAAGCAAGCGATGGAAATTCCAACGCATGCGCATCGGGAATGCTCCAGCAAGTGATTGATGCTTAATTAATGTTTGAAATAAAATAAGAACCGTACTCAAGATTAAAATCAGGGAAGCAGATAGCAGCATTGAAAAATGTTGGTTCCAAAAATCGTTTCGACTTGAATGATTTAATAGATCAACAAGCGATCCCATGTATGAGAATAAAACAGCTTCGAACGCACCTATAAATGCTGTTAGTAAAGCCATACATAAAATTAGCCATCTAAGATTTTTTGTGCACAACCAAATAAATGCTAATAAAGTTTTAGGTGGTGTAACTAAAAATTCTTTAGGAAATGGATTAAGTAGCTTTTCGAAATACTTAAACATGAAAAAGCTTAATTAGACTCTATTAAACAGATAGCTTGGGCTGCAATACCCTCTCCTCTACCAGTAAATCCAAGAGTTTCAGTAGTTGTCGCTTTAACGTTAATTCTATCTATATTTATATTGCAATCTGATGCAATATTCTTTTTAATTTGATCAATGTAAGGGGTTAATTTAGGCAATTCACAAATCACAGTCGCATCAATATTTACAATAGAATATTTTTTTTGCTGAAGAAGTGAAATGACGTTTTTTAAAATTTCTCTTGAATTTATATCTTTAATCAAAGGGTCTGTATTTGGAAAATGCTTTCCAATATCACCTAAAGCAGCTGCGCCGAGAATAGCATCTGATATGGCATGAAGAAGAACGTCAGCATCTGAATGGCCATCTAATCCTTTGCTGAATGGAATATCAACGCCACCAATGATACATTTTCTTCCTTTCACCAATCGATGAACATCAAAACCTTGTCCGACTTTTATCATAGTAAACACCTATTTATCTATTAAATGTTCAAGAATACTGAGATCCTCTTGGTAGGTGACTTTAAAATTTTTAAAATTACCTTTGATTAATTTAGGCTTCACTCCTAAACCTTCAATCGCCTGAGATTCATCCGTTGGAGTTCCATCAAACTTCTCTAATGCATCACATAACATTTTATATCGATACATTTGTGGTGTTTGTGCTTGCCACAAACAATCTCTTGGGGGCGACTCAATTACCCTATCTTCTTTATCAGATTTTTTTATAGTATCAGTTATAGGATAAGCTAAGAGACCTCCTACCGAGTCATCTTTTAATGCATGCATTAAACGCTCTACATCTATTTCTTCTATACCAGGGCGAGCAGCATCATGAACCAAAATCCAATCACCCTCATCTACATAGTTTTTTATTTTTTTTAATGTATTAAGTACTGTTTCAGCTCGAGATTCACCACCACAATAGTGAATACTAACCTTTGATAGTAAAGATAGGTTAAGTGTTTTCCAGATTTTATCATTTGGGTCAAGCGCAATATGAATTGAATCAACGAGTGGGATATTTTCGAAAACTCGCAGCACTCTCTCAATGAAGGTTTGCTTATGAATTTTAAGATATTGCTTAGGCTGGCCAAGCCCCATTCTGGAACCTGAACCTGCTGCTGGAATAACGATATGAAATTTGACCATGGCAAATTTTAACATGGCCTCATATGAAGCTTTTAAAAGATAGGATTAATCTTCTGTATTAGCTCCAATTTTATGAATCGAAATATCTGCACCATTAAATTCTTCTTCTTGGCTTAATCGAATGCCAAAGAAATACTTAATAACCCCGTAAACCAGCAATCCCCCTAAAAGCGCTATGCTGACTCCCAATAAAGTTCCAATAAGTTGCGATATAAAACTAACGCCACCCATGCCCCCAAAATAAGTGGATCCAAAAATACCTGCTGCAATACCACCCCAGGCTCCACATAATCCATGCAATGGCCATACACCTAATACATCATCAATCTTTAAACGATTTTGCGTGAGCGTAAAAGCCCATACAAAAAGTATGCCCGCAACTAAACCGGTGATAAGGGCACCTATGGGATGAAAAATATCCGATCCTGCGCACACAGCTACAAGTCCTGCGAGTGGTCCATTATGGATAAAACCAGGATCGTTTTTTCCCACAATGAGCGCTGCAATTGTGCCGCCTACTAACGCCATTAAAGAATTAATCGCTACAAGACCTGAAATACCATTTGCAGATTGCGCTGACATCACATTAAAGCCAAACCAACCTACAGTTAAAATCCAAGCACCTAAAGCTAAAAATGGAATATTAGATGGCGGATAGGCTTGAAGCCTTCCGTCTTTGGCATATCTTCCATATCTCGCACCAAGCAACAAGACGGCAACTAAAGCAATCCAGCCACCCATGGCATGCACAACGACTGAACCTGCAAAATCATGAAATTTAAATCCAAAATGACCTTCAAGAAAAGATTGAATGCCCAAATGATTATTCCAAGCAATGCCTTCAAAAATCGGATACACAAATCCTACCAAAACAAAAGTAGCTGCTAATTGAGAATTGAATTTAGCTCTCTCAGCAATACCTCCAGAAATAATTGCAGGAATAGCTGCAGCAAAAGTTAGTAAAAAGAAAAACTTTACGAGCTCATATCCATTTTTAGCAGATAATGCTTCTGCTGAAGATAAAAAATTAACGCCATATGCGATACCATAACCAATAAAGAAATATGCAATCGTCGACACAGAAAAATCAACAAGAATTTTAACTAACGCATTCACTTGGTTTTTATGGCGAACCGTGCCTACTTCTAAAAATGCAAACCCTGCATGCATAGCAAGCACCATTATTGCGCCCAATAAAACAAACAATACATCATTTGCACCAACTAAGTTATCCATGAAGGAAATTCCTTATCTTTAGTATTTAATTAAACTTAATTTTATATAAAAAAAATGGAAATTAGGGATTGTGAATTTTTTTATCCTAAAATATGCGAATTATTCTGTTTTTAAGCACTATTTGTGTGCATTTATATCAATTAATGTTTTGATGCATATAAATAATCATTAAAGTCTTAGGAACCCCGTTTAAGATAGCAAAATACATTTTTTATTTAAACTCCATGTTGGAATATATTCTTCTTGCTCTTTTAATTACAACCGTTTGGTTTTGGATTGATACTATCTCGAAACGTGAGCTAGCAATTCAACTTGGTAAAAATCTATCCCAACAATTTGATCTTCAATTTTTAGATGAAACCGTTGCCTGCGAAAAAATTACATTAAAACGTAATGAAAAAGGTCAGGTTGCCATATTACGATGTTACGAATTTATGGTAAGTAGCTCCACAAATGATCGAATTAAATGCAATCTTTTTCTTTTGGGCAAAAATTTGCATAACTGGCATATTCCACCTTATATCAATACCGTCTCTTAAATGTATATCGGTCGCTTTGCTCCATCTCCAACAGGACCAATGCATTTTGGATCTTTAGTCACTGCAGTCGCAAGCTATCTTGATGCCAAACATAATGATGGCATTTGGAAAATCAGAATAGAAGACCTCGATCAGCCAAGAGTTGTTGAAGGAAGCGATAAAGCTATTATCAATTCGCTTCATCAACATGGTTTCCATTGGGATGATGAAATCATTTATCAAAGTCATCGAAAAGATATTTATCAAGCGTATCTGTCTGATCTTAATAAACAAGGCATTACTTATTTTTGTGAATGTAGTAGAAAAGAAATTGCTGATTCAGCGATTATAGGGAATGATGGAATGATTTACCCTGGTACCTGCAGAAATAAAAAATTAGATGCCGATCATCATGCTTTAAGAATCAAAGCAAAAGATATTTTCATCACATTTGAAGACAAGATCCAAGGTAGTATTTATCAAAATATATCAAAAGACTTTGGTGATTTTATTTTAAAAAGATCAGATGGGATTTATGCTTATCAGCTAGCAGTTGTAATTGATGATGCATTGCAAAATATTACCAGTATTATAAGAGGTGCCGATCTTATAGATTCCACATCAAGACAGATATATTTACAAAAGAATTTATCATTACCTTCGCTGAATTACGGCCATATACCTATTGCAACTTTAAATCAAAAAAAATTAAGCAAAGAAAATCAGTCTGCTTCTGTGAATGATGCAAATATAAAAAATAATCTGATCATATGCCTTAAATTCCTTGGGCAAGACTATGAGTTAATTGAAAAAGAAAATACACTAACAAAACTTTGGGCTACAGCGATTCAATTATGGGATATCTCACTTGTACCCAAAATCAAAACGATTGAAATTAAAATTTAAATTTTATGCATAATTCTGAAGACACATTACATCGTTTTATTTTTGAAAATACTGACATTCGTGGTAATTATGTAAAGCTTAATCAAACAATCAAAGAGGCTGCTCAACATCAAGCTTTGCCTCAGAGTATTCACATAGCATTGGGTGAGTTAATGGTTGCAAGCTCTCTCCTTGCTTCCACCATCAAACTTGATGGTTCCTTAACATTACAAATTCAAACGAATGGGCCACTCAAATTATTAATTGCAGAATGCAATGAAAGCTTTGGCGTAAGAGGTACGGTTAAATGGAACGGCCCTATCCAATCCCTAGCGCCTATTGATCTAATTAAAGAAGGTCACTTTATCATTACCTTAATTCAAAAAAATGCAAAGACACCCTATCAAGGTATTGTCCCTATGGAAGGAAATTCAATCAGTGAGCTACTTGAAAATTACATGTTAAGGTCGGAGCAAATTCAAACAAAATTATGGATTCATTCTCAAGAGAATATCTTTCATGGGCTTCTTATACAAAAACTTCCATTTAATTCTTCAGCGGAAGCCCTCGATCATGATTCAACGACAGGTGCTTGGAAGGATATAGTAATGTCTGCTGATAAATCTTTTACAGCTATTCATCCAACACTAGATGCTTCCAAAATTCTTCAAACAATATTTTCTTCAGAAACCATTCGTCTATATAATCCAAGCCATCCTCATTTTGCCTGTAGTTGCTCTAAAAAAAGTGTAGAAAATATGCTTCGTCTCATCGGTAAAAAAGAATGCGAGTCTATTATTGAAGAACAATCATCAATCACAATTCACTGTGATTTCTGTAACGAATGCTATAAATATTCCGAAAATGAAGTGGGGTTTATCTTTAAAGAATCAGAAGATTCAATTAAACATTAGAATGTTCTTGCCTATATTTTTCATATAGGCATATAGAGACAGCTGCTGAAACATTTAAAGACTCAATTCCTTTTTTCATGGGTATATGAATTGAATGTGAAGTTAATCGCATCGTTTCTGAATGAATACCATTTCCCTCGTTCCCAAAAATAAATGCGACAGGGCCTTTCAAGTCTTCTTGAAAAATGGATTTTCCACTTAATGTTGTTGCGAAAATTTTTCCAGTGAATGTTTTTGTAATATCTGGAAAGTTTACCTTCTCAATACATGGAAGATTAAAATGAGCACCCTGGCCACCTCGTAAAACTTTAGGTGACCAAAGGTCGGCGCAGTGATCAGACAGGTAAACAAGATCAACACCAGAGGCACTTGCAGATCTTAATATGCTGCCCAAATTACCTGGGTCCTGAATATCCTCTAATAATAAAATACAGTTTTGTTTTTTTGGTACTTCCAAATGCGGGATGTTAATAGAAGCCAAAATGCCCGTAGGCGATATGACAGGGGCTATTTCAGAAAAAAGTCCTGCTGGGAATTCTAATACATGTGTATCTTCATTAAGATAAGATGTAATTTTATCAATATTACCGCCCTCGATTAAAGCTACTGAATCAGGAGAACCAAAACGTTCCGCGTAAGATTCAATAAGGTGCATCCCATCTAAAATTGTTTGCTGCACTTCGTGGCGATAACGCGGTGATTCGTTAAGTTTTTTTAAATGCTTAAAGTGTTGATTTCCGCGAGATGAAATAACTTGGTGTTTCATATTATTCAAAGGCCTTCATAGGAGACATTTTAAATCCTGATTGCCTTAACTGACTTAACAGACCATCTTGACCCGCAAGATGTGAAGCTCCTACTGCAATGAATAACTGCTTATCTTTTGAAAGTTCTTTAATTTTTGCTACCATTTTTTTATTTCTCTCATCCATGAGCTGAACTTTAATTTTAGCCCACAACGCTTCTGGTAATAACTTGCTCGTTAATCGCTCATCGGTATGACGTATTTGTTCTACATCAGCGGAAAGATAGTCTCTCATAAGTAAATTGTAGTCGGATAATCTCTCTTTCTCTGTCTTTTTTAAAACTGCTCTAAGCATGATTAATTGTTCATCTAAAGATAATGAGTCCATTGTGGCAAAATGTTCTTGGGATGACTCTATGCCTATAACATCTTTATCTAAATCT
>DATCVG010000060.1:0-4318 GCA_036567085.1 Candidatus Methylopumilus sp. | reverse complement strand
ATTGGGACGGCTGACAAAAGCAAGCACCTCCCCATTTTTTGGATTGAGCGCTACGAGGGCACCGCGATATTTATTGAAAGCATTTTCAGCTATCTCTTGTAAATTTGCATCGATAGATAATGTAATAGCATCACCTTCGATAGAGGGCGTATTATTTAAAATTCGGACTGAATTACCATTGGCATCAATTTCAACTTTTTGAAATCCAGTCGTGCCATGAAGCCTTGCTTCGTAGTATTTTTCAATGCCTAATTTGCCTATAGAATCAGTGCCTTTGTAGTTTTGTTCCAAACCTAATTTTTTAATAGTTTCCTTATCTTCTTCATTGATACGATTGATATGACCAATAAGATGTGAGGCGAATGCACCTTTGGGATAACGTCTAAATAATCTCGACTTAATTTCGATACCTTCAAATCGAAATTTATTGGCAGCAAATCTCGCGGCTTCAATCTCGGACAGATGCGTTTTGATAGGAATACTATCTAAAGATGAGCTTTCTTTTAAAATTTTTCTAAATTTTTTTAGATCGCTAATACTTAATTCGATAATAGGGCTCAGATTATCAATCGTTTTATTAAGGTTAGTAACTTTCGAAGGCGTGACTTCTAAACTATATACAAAATAATTATCTGCCAAAATAATACCATTTCGATCGAATATAAGGCCTCGATTAGGAACATTGGGTATGACAGCGATACGATTATTCTCCGATAGGCTTTTGTAAAAATCGTATTTAAAGATTTGTAGATAAAAAAAACGACTAATGATCACTAAAAAAGCAATGAAGATTAGACCTGAAAGAATCGTCAATCTTCGCTTAAAAAAGTAGCGCGACTTATAAATATTTTGACTATTTTTTATAAAAGACATCTTAAAGATTAAGCTTCGTCTCTAAGGGTCTAATTTAAAAAATTTAAATTGATTCAATAGATGCCATATGACGACAGCTACGATACTTTGAAAGAAGTAACTAAGTCCTGGATAATGAAGGTCGTGCATCACATTGATCAAAAGCATAATGATTTGAGCGCTTAAAAATATGAGGGAAATATAAAATAATTGCTGATATTTATTATTAAGCATAATTTTTTTAATTAAATATTGTGCAATGAAATAACAAGATGCATAGGTCAATGCATATTGACCTAATAAATCGCCTAAAAAAATGTCCGTTACAAGACCTACCAACCAAAATAATAAAATAGATACAGCATTTGGAGTTTTAAAGAACCAAAAAATAAGCGCGAGTAAAATAAAATCAGGCATTAAATCAATATTAAAAATATTGAAATGAATAAGATTCATGATTGCAGCAATGCTTAAAGAAAAAATAAGTAATTTATTTTTTATGATCATGTTTTATAGGCGCTACATTATTGGTAATTTTGTTAATGGGTGTGACTACAAGTACATGGCTATGATTATGGATCGCTGAAATAGGTTTACAAATAATCTTTGCAAAAGGCAGTTTTGGATCATGGCTAATCTCTAATATTTCCGCGACAGCAATGCCCTCAGGATAAATCATATCAATGCCTGATGTTTTTAAAATATCACCTTTCATTACATCGACACTTTTTGGTAAATACGAAAGTGAGATTGTTTCATTTTGGCCATTCCCATTGGTAATAGCTCTTAAACCATTTCTTTGTATTTGAATAGGCACCGACATTTTTTTATCAATGATGAGGGTGACTTCGCTCGTTTCTGGAAAAACACTACTGATTTGTCCTACAAGGCCCAATGCATCAATAATTGGTTGACCAGGTTGGAAACCTTTATTTTGACCACCATCAATAATAATTTTTTGATTGAAAGGATCAAAGCGCGAATAAATAATACTGACGGCTTCTGTTTTAAATTTGTTTGTATTTCTAACTTCGAGTAAATTTCTTAATTGATCATTTTCTTGATCTATATAATCTAAACGCTGAAGATCAGCTTTTAATTGATCTATATCAAGTCTCAACGTTTCATTTTCATGAATTAAACGAGATTGATTAGAAAGGTATTGTGTTGTGAAATCGTATATATCGCTTGGTAAATTTAAGAGTGCATGAATAGGTTTGGTTAATACATTAGTGAATTGTCTAATACTCTTTAGATAATGAAAACGAAAATCGATGCCCATTAATATGATCGATATAAAGGTGAGTAGTATAAATTTAGATAAAAGTGAAGGGCCTTTATTAAAAAGCTTAGATGAACGTTGATAAGATTTAATCATTAAGCTTTAACTATTAATGAAGTAAATGACAAAAAATTATTCGTGAGCAAATACGGTCGAGAATTGATCGAGTGACTCGAGCGCTTTACCACAGCCTCTTGCAACGCAAGTTAGAGGGTCATCTGCCGTGACCACAGGTATACCTGTTTCTTCCATGAGTAAACGATCGAGATTTCTTAAAAGCGCACCTCCCCCGGTTAATACCATACCGTTATCAGCAATATCAGCACCTAATTCAGGTGGGGTTTGTTCGAGTGCTGATTTCACCGCGCTCACAATGGCGTTTAAAGGTTCTTGAAGTGCTTCTAAAATTTCATTACTGTTAATTTTGAGTCGACGAGGAAGCCCTTCTGCAAGATTTCGACCCGTCACTTCGAGTTCTAAAATTTCAGACATTGGGAATGCAGTACCAATTTTTTTCTTAATCATTTCGGCCGTCGGATCAGAAATCAATGTGCCGTAATTACGTCTTAGATAATCGATAATGGCTTGATCAATTTTGTCGCCACCGACACGTTCGGATTTAGCGTACACAATACCACCTAATGAAATCACACCCACTTCGGTAGTGCCCCCACCTACGTCAATGACCATCGATCCTGTCGCTTCGCTAATTGGTAAGCCCGCACCTATCGCTGCCGCCATAGGTTCTTCAATAAGAAACACTTGTTTAGCGCCCGCTCTTTCAGCAGACTCTCGAATCGCTCTTCGCTCTACTTGCGTTGCACCATAAGGCACACAAATAATAATGCGCGGACTTGGCACAAACCACCTTGTGTCGTGGACTTTTGCAATAAAAAATTTAATCATGTCTTCAGTAATATTGAAGTCGGCAATCACACCATCTTTCATGGGGCGAATTGCTTGAATGTTTTGTGGAGAACGACCTAACATCGTTTTAGCTTCAATACCGACAGCAAGAAGTGCTTTTCTGCTGTATGGCCCATTAGGGCCATCTTCATGACGAATGGCCACCACAGAAGGCTCATCTAAGACAATACCTTGACCACGAATATAAATAAGCGTGTTGGCAGTACCTAAATCAATGGCAATATCATTAGCCATAAATTGATCAAAACTAAATAATTTTTTAAGCATGATTATCGTTAGAATTTTTTAAAAAAAGTGGCGATTCGAATCCAAGAAAGGTCAATAGAATCAGGGTATAATACATGATATTGATCAATAAATTAACAGCTTTTCTTTAGAAAAATAGGAATTCTATTTGTATGTCGATTACGCATGACGAAATCAAAAAAATTGCCCATTTAGCACGTATCAAAATTACAGAAAAAGAAGCAGATGCGACGCTTAAAAAATTATCTGGCATATTAAATCTGATAGAAGAGATGAAAAAGGTGGATACCACTAATATTTCGCCTATGTCGCATGCCCAATCTGTTACACAAAGACTTCGTGATGATGTTGTCACAGAAACAAATCAAAGAGAAAAATTACAGAAAATCGCACCGGAAGTGAGTGGTGGATTATATATTGTGCCGCAGGTGATTGAATAATCATGGAAGACTGGAGTATCAAAGAACTCTCAAATCTTTTGAGAGAAAAAAAAATATCAAGCGTTGAAATTACGACAGACTATCTTCAACATATCAAAAAAAAGAACCCTGAAATTAATGCTTTTATTACAGTAGATGAAAATCGTTCTTTAACGCAGGCTAAGCTTGCAGATCAATTAATTCAAAAAGGCGAAGGCGATGTATTGACAGGTGTCCCTATCGCGCAAAAAGATATTTTTTGTGCAGAAAATTGGCTCACAACATGTGGTTCTAAAATGCTTCATAATTTTGTAGCACCTTATGATGCAACCGTTGTGAAAAAATTTAACGAGTCAGGTGCTATTAATTTAGGTAAAACGAATATGGATGAATTCGCGATGGGTTCATCGAATGAAACATCTTATTTTGGCGGTGTTAAAAATCCTTGGGACTTGACACGCGTGCCAGGTGGAAGCTCAGGTGGAAGTGCAGCAGCGATTGCAGCTCGTATGTGCCCAGGTGCCACAGCAACTGATACCGGAGGCTCTATTAGGCAGCCAGCTTCTTTATGTGGACTGACAGGTTTGAAACC
>DATCVG010000059.1:0-1772 GCA_036567085.1 Candidatus Methylopumilus sp. | reverse complement strand
CTTCTACACTGCCTGTAACAGATTGCCAGAAGCCTATCTTATCCGCACGCTCCATAAGTAGCACTTTAAAATCTTCTGTATAAATTAATACAAGAGAGGAAACAGGTTTTTTAAATACCATATTTAAATCTTAGGTAATCTAAAAATAATACTTTCTTCAACACCTGGAAGCTCAGTAATATTTACTTTTGTAAGCGATTCAATTTTGTTGATAATATTTTTAACGCTAATCTCAGGCGCTGAGGCTCCTGCTGAAATACCAATATTTTTTTTATTCAGTAGCCAAGAGGATTGAAGTGCATCTTCGTGATCAATCATGTAAGCTTCAACACCTTCTCTTAAGGCTAACTCCTTAAGACGATTTGAATTCGAACTATTGTGAGAGCCGACAATGATTATGAGATCGCATTGACTGCTCATGACTTTGACTGCATCTTGTCTATTTTGTGTTGCATAACAAATATCATCACTTTTAGGACCTTGAATATTCGGGTATTTTGTTTTTAATGCCTCAATAATTATTTTTGTATCATCGATCGAGAGGGTGGTTTGCGTGACATAGGCGACTTTATCTGGATGATCAACGATTAAATGTTTAACATCTTCAATCGTTTCGATGAGATACATTTTACGTTGGGTCTGATGTTCTTCAATTTGACCCATGGTGCCCTCAACTTCTGGATGGCCTTGATGCCCAATCATAATAATATCCATACCTTGACTAAGCATTTTGTTCACCTCGACATGAACTTTAGTTACTAATGGACAAGTGGCATCGATAGGAATAAGTTGGCGTGATTTAGCTTCTTCACGAATGGCTTTTGAAATACCATGTGCACTAAAAATAACATGGGCACCTTGAGGTACCTCACTGAGATCTTCAATAAAAACGGCACCTTTTGTTTTTAAATCGTTGATGACATATTGGTTGTGAACGACTTCGTGCCTTACATAAACAGGTTTTCCAAATTGAGCCAATGCTTCTTCGACAATCTGAATTGCGCGATCGACACCTGCGCAAAATCCGCGGGGATTAGCTAAAAGAATATTAATTTTATCTGCCATAGATTGTATTTAAGGGTTTTTGGTAGTGATGACTTGTTATTTTATTCCTGATTGTCCATGTATAATTCGTTTTATTCAAGATGGATATTTAATCTTATGAAAAATACAGCGACTTTATTAATTACATGCCCTGATACCAAAGGTATTGTGGCTGCGATCGCAAATTTTTTATATCAACATAATGCAAATATTTTGCATGCTGATCAACACCAAGATGCTGAAAATAGCCTCTTTCTTATGCGTGTCGAATGGGACCTAAAAGATTTTTCATTAGACGAAGCTTCTTTTGCGAAAGCTTTTGAGGTAATCGCTAAAACTTACAAGATGACCTGGGAGCTAAAGTTTTCGAAAGACAAGCCTCGTATGGCGATTATGGTGTCGCAATATGATCATTGTTTAGCAGATTTACTGCACCGCTATAAGAATAACGAGCTTCAATGCGATATCCCACTCATTATCAGTAATCATTTAGATACACAAAAACTCGCTGATTTTTATGGGATTCCTTTTTTTCATATTCCTGTTGAAAAAGATAAAAAGAAAGAAGCTGAAGCAAAGCAGTTTGCATTGTTTGATAAGTATCAAGTTGATTTCATTGTGCTCGCTCGTTATATGCAAATTTTAAGTGAGGATTTTGTTAAGCGTTATCCACAGCGCGTTATTAATATTCATCATTCCTTCTTGCCTGCCTTTATTGGCGCAAGACC
>DATCVG010000058.1:0-5392 GCA_036567085.1 Candidatus Methylopumilus sp. | reverse complement strand
TGACTTACCCAAAGAAGCTGCTAAAGCTTCAAGCTATGATTTGTTTGATTTAGGTATTTATACATGGCAATTAAATGAGGAAGTTTCTCCTCGCACCTTTTACTTTAATCTTCATAAATCACTTGGTATCACAATCTTAGGCCTTATTGCATTTAGAGTTTTCTGGAGATTGACACATCCAGCACCAGCCCTTATTAAAACGTTGAAAGCTTGGGAGAAAAAATTAGCGCATGCCACACATCATGCTTTATACCTTATTATGATTTTGTTACCCGTATCAGGTGCAGCGATGGCGCTCTATAGTAAATATGGCATTAAATGGTTTGGTATTCCATTAGTTCAAGGTTTGGGAGATGATGCTATGAGAGATTTCTTTAAAAATGCTCATGAAATTATCGGTATTATTCTTCTTGTCTTATTGGGACTTCATATCCTTGCTGTCCTCAAACATACATTCATCAATAAAGATGGCACTCTGAAACGTATGATGTTTAAGTAAGCCTTTAAAATTTGTTATACCACTGAGTGATTAAATAGTTTTTATAGTTTGTGAACCGCATCTTCATCTTTTTGATCAATGTTCGAAAGGATTATCGTAACTCTCAAAAAAAATTAATAATGTAACTTTCTTTTCAGCATTGATCTCATGACTAACACATCTATCAGCAATGAACTTCTAGCGTCATACAAGCTAGCTCGCTATCATGTCTATGGATCACCGAGCTTTATTTTAAGGATAGGCCACTACAGTCCTGAACTTCATAAGATGTATAAAACTTCTTCTAAGAAGATAGCTACATTTATCACAGCCTTCAACCCTGCAAGTATTGAACTCTCAAATCAAGAAAATAAAAAACGCAATCAACAGCTCGAGAAAAAAATTAAAGGGCTTCATCTTTGTTACCTTCATGGCGAAGGGAAATGCGATGAAAGTGAAAAATCAGGCGAAGAGAGTTTTTTGGTTTTTGAGATTGATCAAACAGAAGCGATTCGATTAGGAAAGGAATTTGGCCAAAATGCGATTGTCTGGATTCCTGAAAACAGTATTCCAGAATTACTTCTTCTCAAATAAATATTTATTGATACCTTAGGGCATCTATTGGATGAAGCTTGGCAGCTTTACTTGCTGGATAATATCCAAAAAATACGCCTACACTCGCTGCAACTGAAAATGCCAATACAATCGATTGTATTGAAATAACAATTTCTGTACCCACGATTTTCTTGACGAGCAATGCAGCCCCTAATCCTAATAAAACACCAATTACGCACCCTACAATAGAAATCACACATGCTTCTAAAAGAAATTGAAGGAGAATATCTTGCTCCCGGGCACCAATTGCCATACGAATACCAATCTCACGAGTTCTTTCAGTCACCGATACGAGCATAATATTCATGATACCTATACCACCGACTAAAAGTGATATAGATGCAATAGCTCCTAAAAGGATCGACATAGTCTTAGTTGTTTCGCTTGCAGTTTTAGCCATAGCAGTTAAATTTCTTACCGAAAAATCATTTTCTATATTTTCACGAATATTATGACGCTGCCTTAGAAGATCAATAATTGTGTCTTCAACTAGACTCATATATTTCTCTGATTTTGTTTGCGCCATAATCATTCGAACACTGCCGGGAATTTGATTGCCTAATAACTTTCTTTGGGCCGTGGTGATGGGAACAATTATCACATCATCTTGATCTCGACCATCAAAGCTTTGCCCCTTATTTTCAAGTAATCCTACAATGGTGAAAGGATTTTTTTGTACGCGAATCGTTTGGCCTACAGGATCAACTTCACCAAATAAATTTTCAGCGACTGTTTTACCAATTAATGCAACACGACTTGCAGATCTAATATCGTCATCACTAAATATCTCTCCCCCTTCTGTATACCAACTTCGAATTGAAAAATAAGAAGGTGTAGTACCAATAATAGAGGTATTCCAATTATTACCTGCAAAAATTACTTGAGCGTTACCAGTGCTGATAGGCGCAATCATTTCAATATCTTGTAAATCTTTAATTGCATTAGCATCTCCTATACTCAGTGCTGATGAATTTCCAGAGCCACTTCTTGATCCTGAAGTACTTGAGGAGCCAGATAGAATTACAATTAAATTTGTTCCCATAGAGTCAATAGATCTTTTAATAGATTGCTGTGCACCTTCACCAATCGCCATCATGAGAATGACTGCGCCAACTCCGATGACCATACCTAACATGGTGAGAAAAGTTCTTAGGCGATTAGCGCCCATCGAATACCAGGCTTCACTTAACATTGAAAAGAACATTACTTTGTCACCTTGGATTTTTTAGTCTTATGATCCTCTAAAATCATGCCATCTAAAAAACGTATCTGTCTTGATGCATGATCTGCAATATCATTTTCATGAGTGACGAGAATAATCGTATTGCCAATCTGATTCAGTTCATCAAAGATTTTCATAATTTCATCGCTTGTTTTACTATCAAGATTACCTGTAGGCTCATCTGCTAATATGACTTTAGGCTGATTCACTAGTGCACGAGCAATAGCTACTCGCTGTTGCTGCCCCCCGGAGATTTGATTTGGTTTGGATTCAAAATATTGTCCTAGGCCCATGCGTTCTAAAATATTTTTTGCAATTTTAATTCTTAAATCTTTTTGATCTTTGGCATACACTAGAGGTAATGCCACATTATCCACAAGCGAAGATCTAGCCAATAAATTAAATCCTTGAAATACAAAACCAATTGTTTTATTTCTGAGTGTTGCAAGTTCATTATTATTTAATTGATTCACATCTTGGCTGTCTAAAAAATAAGAGCCAGTTGTTGGACGATCAAGACAACCTAAGATATTCATGAATGTCGATTTACCAGATCCCGAGGGCCCCATAATCGCAACATACTCGCCCTCATTAATCGTGAGGTTAACATTTTTTAAAACGGGAAAACTGCCGGCTATAGTTTGATAATCTTTATAGAGCCCCTTAATTTTTATTATGGGTTGAGCCATCATTAAAATACGCGAGGTGGTCGGCTTGGCCCTTGAGCTCCTGAACGTGATTTCTGATCGTTCATAAGATCTCCTGAAATTATAAGATCATTCTCTTTAATCTCAGAACTTATAACTTCAGTCAGTTTTCCATTGGTAATACCTGTGGTAACTCTTACCATCAAGGGTTGATTGTCTCGAAGCATATAAATTTTTCCTACTCCATAACCTTCCTTCTTTTGTTTATCTTCAATTCGAAAAGCCTCATTTTTTTTGGCTATAAGACTAAGATTTTCATTTTTTGGTTGGTACCTCAGCGCAGCATTCGGGACTAAAAGGACTTTTTCATGACGAGCAAAATTAATAGCCACATATGCAGTCATACCGGGAAGTAATAATCCTTCTTGATTTTCTACTAAAATTACAATGTTATAAGTGACAACATTTGCTGTATTGACTGGATTTAAACGGATTTGTTTTACCGTTCCCTCAAAAGTACGATTAGGGTATGCATCTACAGAAAATTTAACCGATTGCCCGACTTGAATTTTTGCAATATCAGCTTCTGCAAAGCTCGTATCAATTTCCATTTTAGATAGATCCTTCGCAATTTTAAATAAAATAGGTGTTTGTAAACTTGCAGCGACAGTTTGACCAACATCTACCACACGATCAATCACGATGCCTGATACTGGTGATTTAATGATGGAATATCCATAATTTGTTTGATCAAGACTTAATTTTGCCTTGGCGGACATTAGAAGTGCCTCTGATGATTTTAGGGCTTGTACCGCTTGATCGAGCTCTTGTTTTGAAACATATTCCTTTTCAAATAATGCGCGCATTCTTGCCTCATTTGCCTTCGCGAGCTCGAAGGATGCCTCACAATTTTTTACATTGCCTCTGGACTGATCAATTTGGGCTTTAAATAAATTATCTTCTAGCTCCAAAAGTATCTGGCCTTCTTTTACCTGATCGTTAAAATCTGCATATATATTTTTTACAAGTCCTGAAACTTGCGTGCCAACGTTCACCATAGCAACAGGATTGATCGTGCCATTGGCTGTCACATTTTGTTCAATATCTCCTAATGTCACTCTTTCTAGTCGATATAAATCTTCGGGCTTCTTTTTATTGGACAACTTATAAACATAAGTTGCTCCAAAGATAAATGCGAGAATTAAGGCAATATTAATCAAATGATGAATAATTCTTTTCATAATCTAATTTCGCTTTGCCTCGGGTAATTTTTGGATCATTGCATTATCAAGGACACCTATAGATTGAGCAAGCGTTGTACGCGCAATATTCCAATTTAAAATAGACTGAATTTTTTGTTGCTTAGCACTTGCAAGTGCACTTTGAGCATTGAGTGTATCAATAATATTACCAACGCCCTCTTTATATCGCCCTAGGGCGACATGAGAGGACTCTTCAGCGCTAGTCAATAGGACTTGAGAAGCCTTAATCGATTCATTGGCTGTTTTAAGATTTTGATAGGCTGTCCATACATCGAGAGAAACTTGTAGTCTCAATTGGTCTCGTTTTGATGCTTTAAGTTCTGCAGTCGCTTCTGCGGATCGAATCAGATAACTTGGTTTATACCCCTCAAAAAAAGGAATAGTGACCGATATACCAACCTGTGAAGAATTTATATCCCTCAGAAAAATTGTCTCACTATCATATTGATTAGATGCTTCAATTTTCACTTTAGGTTTTGCCTCTGCTTTGACTGATTCAATTTTAGCCACTGATGCCTTGAGCTCTGACTCCGTTGCAATTAAATCAGGTCTCTGGATTATGGCCTGTTCAATCAATGCTTGAATATCCTGATCAATAAATTCGGGTATAACATCAATATCATTATCAATAATTTCAATAGGTGTTCCAGGTGAGACCCCCATGATAGTGGCTAAATTTCCATAAGCAATTCTAAGCAACCCTTCATTAGTAAGTCTAGTCAAGGTGGCATTGGCAAATGAAGTATTGACTTGAAGTTTATCTGCAGGGGTTGCAATACCTGCAATATATTTGGCTTCTGCAGCTTTAAAACTTTCTTCAAACAGTCTTTCAGACTCAATGGATGCTTTTAAAATTGCTTTATTTGCATGCACTTGGTAAAAAGCATTGACTGCGCTCAGCAAAACCCTCTGAACGATTGCATCTTGGGTGGCGCTTGCTGCTTTTAAAAGTTGATTGGCGTTCTCTAAGTTAGCATCTCGACCCCCAAAATCATATAAAAGATATGATGCTACAATTTGATTTTGGGTATTTCTAAAACTATTTTGTCCTCTGGTTTGACTGCGAATCTGATTCTCTGTAACAGCCACCGTATCTCTTAGTGAGGGGAAAAATAAAGATCGAGCTACCCCCACCCCCGCTGCCTGAATCTTTGCGTTGGCATAAACC
>DATCVG010000057.1:0-1698 GCA_036567085.1 Candidatus Methylopumilus sp. | reverse complement strand
GTCCATCCCACTCCCTGTTTCGGCTGCGGAGAAATGAAGCGGTGCATCATTGACGATCGTTGCAGGGGTAATCCCTTTTTCTAATGCTGCAGAATAAATGAACGGTTTAAAGGTGGAACCAGGCTGACGTTTTGCTTGCGTGACGTGATTATATTTATTGCGATTAAAATCAAAACCACCGACGAGTGCTGTAATGGCACCTGTTTGTGGATCCATTGAAACTAAAGAAGCCTCGACCTTAGGGAGTTGCACCACTTCCCATTGTTTATTTTTTTGAATGACACGAATCACAGCACCAGGGTTAACTTTTCTTTTTTTAGGATCTTTGTCACTCAATGTTTTTTGAATGAGCGCTAAGTTATCTCCTTTAATGTCGACTAAGTCACCTTTTTTAGTGAAGGCTTGCACGTATTTGGCATCAGCTTTTATGACGACTGCCGGAATAAATCCGTTATATTCTTCAAGTCCATCCAGTATGTCGACGATCTTATTTTTTTGATCTTCAAATTTTTTACCTTCTAAATCGATCATTTTTTCAGGGCCTCGATATTCATGGCGACGATCGTAATCCAAGATACCTCTTGATACCGCTTCATTAGCCGCTTCTTGATTCGCTTTTTTAATGGTGGTGAAGACTTTGATACCACTCGTATAGATATCCTCTTGATACTGATCGTAGAGTGTTTGTCTTACCATTTCAGATGCATGATCAGCCATCAAGTCTCTGGATTGTCGTGACTCCTTGAAATGAAGTGTTTGACTCATCGCTTCTTCAAAAGCTTTTTGATCAATAAATTCATAACGCAACATATTTTTTAAGACCTCACGTTGACGTTGAATGGCACGTTTTGGATTGGTGAATGGATTGTAATTCGAAGGTGCTTTAGGAAGACCTGCTAGAAGCGCACATTCAGCTAAAGTGAGTTTTTCTAAGGGCTTACCATAATAGACGAGAGCTGCTGCTCCAAAACCGTAGGCTCTTTGACCCAAATAAATTTGATTAATATAAAGCTCTAAAATTTGATCTTTATTTAAATTTTTTTCAATCTTATAGGAAAGAAAAACTTCACTAATTTTTCGTCTTAAAGTTTTATCCGAGGATAGAAAAAAATTACGTGCGACTTGCATCGTGATCGTACTTGCCCCTTCATGTGAAGCCCCCGCTAAATTTTTGACAATGGCACGACCCACACCTACAGCATCGACACCCTTGTGCTGATAAAAACGACGGTCTTCGATCGCTAAAATTGCGTTCTTCATTTTTTTAGGTACCTGCTGAATTTTAATGAAGGCACGGCGTTCTTCTCCGAACTCCGCCATGAGAAAACCATCTGAGCTATAGACCCTTAAGGGCAATTTAGGACGATATTCTGTCAGGCTTTCTAACGAGGGTAATGAGGGAATGACAAGGGCGATGGTTAAAGCCACCAAAGCTCCGATCGCAGATAAGCTTATGAAAAACCACAACAAGAGGCGTTTAAAAAAAGTGGATTTTGGCATAAGTGAAATGAATCATGATTTTGATTTTTATTGAATCCACATTATAAAAGGTGTTGAGGATTATTTGTAAGCAATTCGAGCCATGACCTTATTAATCCCTTAAAATAATGGGTATTCTTGAATATAAAGCTAGTTCGTCATGGCAACGATTAATGACAATATTTTTTTTGTAGGACTCATGGGCGCGGGGAAAACGAC
>DATCVG010000056.1:0-3047 GCA_036567085.1 Candidatus Methylopumilus sp. | reverse complement strand
GAGTGAATCGTTGTCATAAGTCCTGTAACAATACCTAATTGATCATGCAAGGGCTTCACCATAGGAGCCAATCCGTTAGTAGTACAAGAAGCGTTTGAAACAACTGTATCAGTTGCTTTTAAAATTTGATGGTTGACGCCATATACAATAGTTGCATCTACATCTTTACCGCCAGGCGCAGAAATTAATACTTTCTTAGCGCCTTGTTTCAGATGTACGATTGATTTTTCTTTGCTCGTAAAAGCGCCCGTACATTCCATGACGACATCTACATTCAATGTATCCCAAGGCAACTCTTCAGGATTTCTTGTGGAAAAAAATTTAATCACATCACCATTAATAATCATTTCATGATCATTTGTTTTGATCTCAGCATTAAATTTACCATGTGCACTATCATATTTTAATAAATGGGCATTAGATGTTGCATCACCGCGACTCGAATTAACAGCGACAACTTTAATATCTTGATGATTTAATTCATAAATCGCTCTTAATATTAAACGGCCTATTCTTCCAAATCCTGTGATTGCTATCTTGATTGCCATAAAAATTTCCTCAGTAAAAAATAAGGCATCTCAAATTTGAGATGCCTTATTCAACTTACTCAATAATGATTACAGAATTGATTTAACAGTTGAAACCACATTTTCTACTGTAAATCCAAAGTGTTTAAATAACGCGCCTCCAGGTGCTGACTCACCAAATGTATCAATACCTACAGCAGCGCCATCTAAACCGATATATTTTCTCCAGAAATCAGTCACGCCTGCTTCAATCGATACGCGTTTTACACCCTTTGTTAGAACGCTATCTTTGTATGCTTGATCTTGACGATCAAATACATTAGTTGATGGCATAGAAACCACGCGCGCTTTAATATTTTGTTCTTTTAATGCAGCTTGTGACTTCAATGCGAGATCTACTTCTGATCCAGTTGCAATTAGAATTACATCCGCTTTACCACCTTCTGCTTCTGCTAAAACATATGCACCTTTGCGAATCAAGTCAATTTGCGCATCAGTTCTTTTTGTAAATGAAGTATTTTGTCGGCTTAAAACTAAACTGGTTGGATTGTGAATGCTTTCAACAGCGACTACCCATGCTACTGCTGTTTCAGTTGAATCTGCTGGTCTCCATACATCCATTCTAGGAATATAACGAAGGCCTGCTGTAGTTTCGATAGGCTGATGCGTTGGGCCGTCTTCGCCTTGACCAATTGAATCATGGGTCAATACATAGATGACTCTTTGTTTCATAAGCGCTGCCATTCTCATACCGTTCTTCATATAATCCGTGAACATATGGAATGTACCACCAAATGGAAGCACACCACCATGAAGTGCCATACCATTCATAATCGCCGCCATACCAAATTCACGTACACCATAAGAAATATAATTACCTGGTGTTTTGCCACTTACGTGTTGAAATGATGAACAACTTGTGAGATTGGATCCTGTTAAGTCTGCTGAACCACCTACAAACTCTGGCAAGATTGGCGCAAGACCTGCAATCGCATTTTGCGAAGCTTTGCGTGTTGCTAATACTTCAGCTTTTTCGTTGACAGATTTAATCATGGCGTCTGTCGATGATTTCCAATTTTTTGGAAGATCCCCTTTCATACGACGTTTAAATTCAGCAGCTAGATCTGGGAATTCTTTTTCATAAGCCGCGAACTTATCGTTCCATGCTGCTTCGGCTTTAGCGCCTTTATCTTTAGCGCTCCATCCTGCATATACGTCTTCAGGAATCACAAATGGATCATACTTCCAACCAATTGCTTCTCTTGTAGCAGCAACTTCAGCATCGCCTAAAGCTGATCCATGACAATCATGGGATCCAGATTTGTTAGGCGAGCCTTTGCCGATAATAGTTTTACAGCAAATTAATGATGGCTTGTCTGTGATTTTTTTTGCCACTTCAACTGCTTTGTTGACCGCCTCAAAATCATGGCCATCCACATTTGGAATTACATGCCAGCCATAGGATTCAAAACGCTTAGCCGTGTCATCTGTATACCAACCTTCGATGTGACCATCAATAGAAATGCCATTGTCATCCCAGAAAGCTATTAAATTACCAAGACCCCATGTACCTGCTAGAGCACAAGCTTCATGAGATACGCCTTCCATCATACAACCATCACCTAGGAACACATATGTGTGGTGGTCTACGATTTTATGATTAGGTTTATTAAATTGATTCGCGAGTAATTTTTCAGCCATTGCAAAACCTACCGCATTACTGATACCTTGACCTAAAGGCCCTGTGGTTGTTTCAACACCTGGTGCATAACCGTATTCGGGGTGGCCTGCGCACTTAGAATGAAGTTGACGGAATGTTTTAATTTCATCCATTGGTAAGTCATAACCGGTGAGGTGAAGCAATGAATAAATCAACATTGATCCATGACCATTTGAAAGGATAAAGCGATCACGATTAGCCCAATTTGGATTAGCAGGGTTATGTTGTAAATGATGATTCCATAAAACCTCAGCAATTTCAGCCATACCCATAGGTGCACCTGGGTGTCCTGAGTTTGCTTTTTGAACTGCATCCATTGATAACGCACGAATTGCGTTAGCTAAATCTTGACGTGTTGCCATTATTGCCTCCCGAAATTGACAGCATTGCAATTATTTTTTCAATATTTGCGTACTAAATGTAAAGTTAAAAAATTGATGTTATTTTTATCTAAATTATTGCTTAAATAGCCCTTTTCAGCAAGGCGAATAGGGTCTTTTTGCCTCTTGATTATTTGCTCTAAATGCTTTTCATTCCCTCCATTTAATAGAGCAGCCAATGCTTGATTTTTGTTCGGTAGGTCCTTTTTGGGTTTCAGCAATAAGCTTCATTGCTTCAAATAAATCATGCGTATTATCGGGTGGCGGAACTCCCCGACCTGTTGCGTCAAAACGGCCACGATATTGCAACTCTAAATTTCGATTAAATCCAAAAAAATCAGGTGTGCAAATAGCGTTATAAGCTCTTGCGGTTTCTTGAGTCTCGTCAATCACATATGGAAAAGAAAAATGAGATTGATG
>DATCVG010000055.1:0-31304 GCA_036567085.1 Candidatus Methylopumilus sp. | reverse complement strand
CTTCTTGAGTTACTGTAATACATGATCCAGAAACCTCTTCGTGATGATGTGACAAAAATAGTGCGGAAGGATTTGTCACTTCTCGCAAACCTTTCTCAGTCATAGCAAATACGCCAAGCTCATTGACAGCGCCAAAGCGATTTTTAAATGCGCGAACCATTCTAAAGCTCGAGTTTTGATCACCTTCGAAATAAAGCACAGTATCTACAATATGCTCTAGCACGCGAGGACCTGCTAATGAACCTTCTTTTGTAACGTGACCAACTAAAATCATGCTCACTTCTAATTGTTTTGCAATACGCGTCAATTGTGCTGAACACTCTCTGACTTGAGTAACTGAACCAGGTGCTGATTGCAACTCTTCCGAATAAATTGTTTGAATAGAATCAATAACAACAACATCGGGTTTATTTTTTTCAATCGATTGAATAATTTTTTCTAAATTTATTTCAGACAGGATAAAAATATCTGAGACTTCTAGCTCTAAACGTTTTGCTCGCATAGCTATCTGTTGCGGTGACTCTTCGCCACTTACGTAAATAACTTTGCATGGCGCCTGACTTTTATCCTTAGTCATATGTGAAAGCGCCTGAATAAGTAGTGTCGATTTTCCAATACCAGGATCTCCACCAATTAATACGACGCCCCCAGGAACAAAACCACCACCTAGAACTCGATCAAATTCACTTATACAGGTCGTTCTCTTATAAACGGCTGACATTTTAACTTCGTTAAGTTTTTTAAGTTCTGAGGTTTGTGTCAGAGATGCATATCGACTAGGCATAGAAGCCTCAATAATACTTTCTGCCATGGTATTCCATGTCATACAATGTGGGCACTGCCCTTGCCATTTGGTCGATTGACCACCGCATTCAGTGCAAACAAATGCAATCTTATTTTTGGCCATAGAGTATTTCCATAGGAACTCTTATGGATGAAGAAAGAGCGCAACGTAATTCATAACCTACTGTTCCAGATTTTTCAGCAACTTCATCGACAGGAATATGCTCACCCCATAATTCAACATCGCTTGAAATAGATGCTTTAGGAATATTGGTGATATCTATATAAAGCATATCCATAGATACTCTACCAACTGTAAATGTTTTTTTCCCCTCAACGAAAACTGGTGTTCCAGTTGGCGCATGTCTCGGATAACCATCTGCATAGCCACATGCAACCACTGCGATACGCATATCATTTTTAGCTTTAAAATTGTCGCCATATCCAATTGAATCATTTTTAGATAAATTTTGTATTGCAATAATTTTGCTTTTCAATTGCATAACAGGTTTAAGGTTAAAAGAACTAGATTTTTCTCCTACAATTGGTGATGCACCATAGAGCATAATCCCGGGTCGCACCCAATCAAGATGCGTGCTTTTAAAATTAAGAATAGATGCCGAATTTGCAACTGAACAAGAGAAATTAAAATGATTAGCAATATCATTAAAAATATTAAGTTGCCAATCAACACCCCTAGACTCATCCGCAGTTGCAAAATGCGTCATCAGTGTGATCGATTTAATATGAGATTTATTTTGCAAAGATTTAAGAATATCTTTTGCGTCCTTAGGGTCAAATCCTAAGCGATTCATTCCAGTATTAATCTTAAAGTGAATATCGATAGGATGATTGAGTTTTGCGTGTTCAATCATCTGTAATTGTTGAATATTATGCACCACAAGGTTGATGCGCATTTTTGCTGCTATAGGAATTTCGTAAGCTTCGAAAGCGCCTTCTAATAATAAAATGGTTTGCTCAAAACCGTGTTCTCTTAGGTCAATTGCTTCATTTAGACTAAGTACGGCAAAACCATCGCTTTCTCTTAGTCCGTGAGCAACGTTAATAAGACCATGTCCATAACCATTAGCTTTTACAACTGACATGATCTTAGATTGAGGTGTTAATTGCTTAACAATAGCGAGATTATGTCGAAGCGAAGCTTGATTAATGAATGCCTTAAGAGGACGCATTTATATTATTCGTCGTAAGATTGAAAGCCTGGATTAGCAAAATTTTCGAAGCGAGTATATTCGCCTAAGAATGTGAGTCTAACTCGCCCAATAGGGCCATTTCTTTGTTTTGCAATAATGATTTCTGCGATACCTTTATCTGGCGTATCAGGGTTATAAACTTCGTCTCTATAAATAAAAAGTATTAAATCAGCGTCTTGTTCAATCGCACCTGACTCTCTTAAGTCCGACATTACAGGACGCTTATCAGGTCTCTGTTCAACGCTTCGATTGAGCTGTGATAATGCAACAACTGGAACATCAAGCTCTTTTGCAAGAGCTTTCAGTGATCGTGACATTTCAGAAATTTCCGTCGCACGGTTTTCACTTTGTCGCCCACCTGGAGGTGACATTAATTGAAGGTAATCGATAACAATCAAACCTAATTTTCCACATTGTCTCGAGAGTCTTCTAGCACGCGCTCTTATATCAAAAGAATTTAAAGCCGCTCCTTCGTCAATATGGATAGGTGCCTCATTAAGTCTTCCTAGTGCATGAGTTAATCTTTCCCAATCATCATCTTCAAGGCGCCCCGTTCTCATCTTGTGCTGATCTAATCGTCCGACTGAACCTAATAGACGCATAGTTAATTGAGTAGAAGCCATTTCCATTGAAAATACTGCGACAGGAAGTCCTGTGTCTAACGCAACATTTTCTGCCATATTAAGAGCTAATGAAGTTTTGCCCATAGAAGGACGGCCAGCAACAATGATAAGGTCACCTGGTTGCAAACCTGAGGTCATCGCATCTAAATCAGAGAATCCCGTGGGTACACCGGTAACGTCACTCGTCCCTGCAGTGAATAAATCATCAATCCTTTGTGCTACCTGAGGCAAAAGCTCTTTAATATCCCTAAACCCCGATTGATCATGCTTCTCCTTTTCGGCAATTTGAAAAATCTTAGCTTCGGCTTCATCTAAAAGTTGTTGAGCATCACGCCCTTGAGGCGCAAAAGCACTATCTGCAATATCAGAACCTACTTCAACCAAGTGTCTCATTATTGAACGTTCGCGGACAATCTCTGCATATCGACGAATGTTTGCAGAAGTTGGCGTATTTTGTGCTAAAGAACCCAGATAACTTATACCACCAGCCGTTACTAACTCAGCGTTCTTCTCTAGGGATTCAGCCACAGTCACAATATCCGCCGGGCTATTTTGCTCAACAAGCTTAATAATATGCTGATAAATTAAACGATGATCTTGACGATAAAAATCGTTAGGTGACACTAGGTCGGCAATTTTATCTAGCGCTTCATTTTCAATGAGCAAACCACCTAGTAAAGACTGTTCTGCTTCAATCGAATGAGGAGGTAATTTAAGAGTATTGAGAATATCGTCAGCCATGATTAATTATAACGGAATAAAAAAAGGCTGCTCTAGGCAGCCTTTAAAAAAATAGATTGCTTTTTATTAAGCAGGTTCACCAATCACGTCGATTGTAATATCAACTGTCACATCATGATGCAAAGCAATGGTGACTTGATGTTGACCTACAGTTTTGAGAGGGCCATTTGGCATACGAATCTCAGCTTTAACTACCTTAATATTTTTCGCCATCAAACCTTCAGCAATATCTGTGTTTGTTACTGAACCAAAAAGTTTTCCGTCAACACCAGCTTTTTGCGTCACGGCAAGATTAAAACCAGCAAGGGCTTTAGCTCTTTCTTTGGCAGCATCAAGAAGCGCTGCTTGTTGTTTTTCAAGTTCAACACGTCTTGCTTCAAACTCTGCTTTGTTTGTATCGGTTGCACGTTTAGCTTTGCCTTGTGGAATTAAAAAATTTCTACCAAATCCATCTTTAACTTTAACAATGTCACCAAGGTTTCCTAAATTAGCAACTTTCTCTAATAAAATAACTTGCATCTTATAATCTCCTTAGTGCTTATCAGTGTATGGTAAAAGCCCTAAAAAACGAGCGCGCTTCACTGCAATATTGAGTTGTCGTTGATAAATGGCTTTAGTGCCTGTGATACGAGCTGGAATCAGCTTTCCATTTTCAGTAATAAAGTCTTTTAATAAATCGACATCTTTGTAATCTACTTCTTTAATGCCCTCAGCACTAAATCGGCAGTAACGTCTTCTTTTGTACATTTCTCTAGCCATCTTAAACTCCTATAGATATTCTATAAAATTAATATGAAAAATGAGCTGATTACTTTTTGCGCTCTTATTTCCAATAAACCCTTTTGTTTTAATTCTGTCGCCAATTTTCACTGGTATCAAAGCATTGCTACCCATGATTTTTGCGCTTAACTCACAATTGATTGTACGTTTTAAATTAGCTTCAATCTGCTCTGAGTTATGTTTTAAAGTAAGATTAAGTGCTGGTATTCCTGCGGGTGTGTATCGAATTGGATCCACATGGGATACTTCCCCAGAAATTTCTAAGCAGTTCAATCTAAATTAAGCTTCAACAACCTCAGGTGCAGCACGCTCATCTTTATCAAGCACTGATTTTGATTTTTCTTCTTTCATCATAATAGATGGTGAAGTCACGGCTGTTTTTGTGCCCATAATCAAATGACGTAAAACGGCATCATTGAATTTGAATGCGTGCTCTAACTCTGCAAGCGTTTCAAGGTCACATTCAATATTCATAAGCACATAATGGGCTTTGTGAATTTTTTCAATCATGTAGGCAAGCTGTTTGCGGCCCCAGTCTTCGAGGCGGTGGAGTTTTCCACCTTTGGATGTTACCAGAGATCTGTAGCGTTCAATCATGCCAGGCACTTGTTCGCTTTGATCAGGATGTACGATGAATACAACTTCATAATGTCGCATATAAATCCCCTTATGGTTAATAGCTTTCAGTGATGCGGTTCACTGTAAAGCAAGGTAGAAAGATCGAGTATTATATGTGTTTTTTGAATTAAATCAATGGTTTTTAGAGGTCAATTCGGTCCTTAAGCCCTGCCCCATAAAGTCTTTCTTTAAGGAATTTTGCTTCGTCTCGAAGTTGAGCCGCTTTTTCAAATTCTAAATTACGTGCTGCTGTCTGCATTGATTTTTCTAGCTTTTGGATTTCTTTGGCCATCTGTTTCTCGTTTAAATGATCATAGCGCGCCTCTTCCTTCTTTAGCGCCCGATTAAAATCGACTTCTTCTTTATCAAAAGTACCCTCAATAATATCTTTAATCTTTTTGGTAACACCTACGGGAGTAATATGATTTTCTAGATTAAATGTAATTTGCTTGGTGCGCCTTCGGCTAGTTTCGTCCATAGCTATTTTCATGCTTCGTGTAATCTTGTCGGCATAGAAAATAACTTGTCCATTTAAATTACGGGCTGCCCTTCCCGCCGTTTGAATGAGGGAGCGTTCAGACCTTAAAAAGCCTTCTTTGTCAGCATCTAATACAGCCACAAGAGAAACTTCTGGAATATCGAGACCTTCTCTTAATAGATTAATACCCACCACTACATCAAATTTGCCTAATCTTAAATCGCGAATAATTTCAACGCGCTCTACCGTATCAATATCTGAGTGAAGATAGCGCACTTTAATTTGATGTTCAGATAAATAGTCAGTCAAATCTTCAGCCATACGCTTAGTAAGGGTTGTTGCTAATACTCTTTCATTTTTTTCAACACGAAGATTAATCTCACTTAATAAATCATCAACCTGCGTATCTGCTGGTTTGACAATAATTTCAGGGTCAATCAATCCTGTAGGTCTAGCAACTTGCTCTACAATTTGTTGTGTATGTAGGGCTTCATATTCAGCAGGTGTTGCTGAAACAAAAATACATTGACGCATTGTTTTTTCAAACTCTTCAAATTTTAAAGGTCGATTATCAAGCGCTGATGGCAGTCTAAATCCATACTCAACTAAATTTTCTTTTCGAGCACGATCGCCTTTATACATTCCACCAATTTGAGGAATCGTCACATGACTTTCATCAATAATCATAAGCGCATCTTTAGGCAGATATTCAATTAAGGTAGGAGGGGGATCACCTGGATTCCTACCTGACAAATGTCTCGAATAATTTTCAATACCCTTACAAAAACCTATTTCATTTAACATCTCAATATCAAAACGAGTGCGCTGTTCAATTCTTTGAGCTTCAACTAATTTATTGGCTTTCACAAAATAGTCTGAGCGCTCCCTTAGTTCATTTTTAATTTTTTCAATTGCCCTCACAGTCGTTTCTCTGGGTGTTACGTAATGACTCGAAGGGTAAACTGTAAAGTGATTCACTTTGTTATACATCTGCCCTGTGAGTGGATCAAAAAGGGTAATCGACTCTATGAGATCATCAAATAATGTGACTCTAATTGCAGTCTCTGAATTTTCAGCAGGGAAAATATCAATCGTATCTCCTCTTACTCTAAAGGCACCTCGTGAGAAATCAAAATCATTACGCTCATATTGCATAGAAACCAAGCGTAAAATAATATTGCGTTGTAATAGCTTTTCACCTTTAATGAGATGCATGACCATTCCTTGATAATCAACAGGGTCTCCAATACCGTAAATTGCAGATACTGTCGCTACAATAATGCTGTCATCACGCTCAAGAAGAGCTTTAGTTGCAGATAAGCGCATTTGTTCAATATGTTCGTTAATACTTGAATCTTTCTCAATAAAAAGATCTCGAGCGGGAACATAAGCTTCAGGCTGATAGTAATCGTAGTAAGACACAAAATATTCCACGGCATTTTGGGGGAAAAACTCTCTGAATTCTGAATAAAGTTGGGCAGCTAGTGTTTTATTGGGCGCCATTACAATTGCAGGCTTTCCTATTCTCGCGATTACATTTGCTATGGTGTATGTTTTTCCTGAACCAGTGACGCCTAACAGCGTTTGGTACTTTTTTCCATCAAAAATCCCCTGCGTTAAAAGATCAATAGCTTGTGGTTGATCTCCAGCAGGGGGGAATGGTTGGAATAACTGATAAGGGCTATTTGGAAATGTAAGTAACAAGATGGCAATATTCTACTTAAATAAACTATTCGAAAATTAAATATGTGTTAAAACTAACGAGAACTTTTAGTATTGCATATAGTCCAGTGAACATTATACTTTTTATAAGCGGCTTCCTATGAAACCATTCTTTAAATTTTTTGCATTTATTTCAATTGGGTTTTCATTTTTTTCAACGAATGTATTTGCTTTAAATAATGACCAGTTAATGAGCTCATTTCTAAATGTTGTCATGATAAGAGGATACAACGAAACCGGCGGTCTTGCTTATGGCTCAGGAGTTGTTGTAGGAGATAATCAAGTCATCACGAATTGTCATGTATTAAGAAAAACAAAGCAACCATGGGTTTCTCAAGGCGAAGAAACTTACTCAGTAACCGCGGTAAAAGCAGATCGATGGCATGATTTATGTTTAGTTAGTACATTCGGCATGCCAAACAAATCGGTTCTTATAGGTAAAAGTACTGATCTTAAGAAAGGCCAAGAAGTGATCGCAATAGGTCATTCAAATGGTGTACCTGTCCCATTAACAAGTGCAGGTTTTGTGAAATCTACTTATGATCTTGATCAAGGAAAGGTAATCTTGAGTTCGGCAAAATTTAGGATGGGTGCATCAGGAAGTGGCTTATTTGATACTGAAGGTCGGCTTATAGGTATAAATACTTTTAAAACTTCTGGAACAAATTCTTTTTACTATGCTCTTCCGGTTGAATGGCTCAATTCACTTAAAAATAAACCTACTGAAACTAATTTCCCAATTACTGGCAAAGCTTTATGGGAGGAAGAGGAAGATAAAAAACCAATCTTTCTTCAAGTTGCAATTCCAACTATTAAAGAAGATTGGAAAAAATTACTCGAAATTGCTAGTGAATGGACAAAGAAAGAAGCTAATAATGCTGAGGCTTGGTTTGAACTTGGCTTCGCTTATGAAAATCTTAATAATTTGAATGCTGCTGAAAAAGCATATCGACAATCCACCAAGTTAGATAATCAAAATACTGATGCACTCTTACGTTTAGGTTTTATTGCTAAAGGTAAAGAAGACAAAGTCGAAATTAAAAATATTCAAGAACAAATTGCTAAAATTAATCCTGAACTTCTCGAAGACTACTTTAAACTAGTTGGCTGCATTAAGACCTGCGATTAGATTAAAAGTCTATTTCAACTGCAGTTCTTTTTGCGTAAAATAGGGGCAATCATTAATTAACCCTGGATCTAAATTGTCAGCCATCAAACTATCCGACTGTGTCAGCCGAATAAAAGAATCTCCTACCCTCGCTATTACTGCAAAAGCAGCTCGCTATAAATCTGAAGGTAAAGATATTATTGGCCTTGCTGCTGGTGAACCGGATTTTGATACACCTCAACACATTAAAGATGCTGCAAAAAAAGCGATCGATAATGGATTTACTAAATACACACCCGTGTCTGGCATTCCATCATTAAAAAAAGCGATTATTGAAAAATTTAAACGCGATAATAATCTTGAATACAACGCTAATGAAGTTATTGTTGGTGTTGGTGGTAAACAATGTATTTTTAATTTCTGTCTTGCTGTTTTAAACGCAGGAGATGAAGTTATTATTCCAGCACCTTATTGGGTATCTTATGCAGATATTGCCTTAGTCTCAAATGCTAAGCCGGTTATTGTTGAATGTGGAATTGAGCAAAAATTCAAAATGACAGCCAAACAACTTGAAAAGGCAATCACTCCAAAAACAAAACTGCTCATATTGAATTCGCCTTCAAATCCAACTGGCGCCGTTTATTCAAAAGAAGAATTAGAATCTCTTGCAAAAATACTTACAAAACATCCCAATATTTTAATTGGTACAGATGATATGTACGAGCATGTTAAATTAAAAGACATACCTTTTTATAATATTTTAAATGTTGAACCATCATTAAAAGATCGTTGTGTCGTTATGAATGGTGTTTCAAAGGCATATTCCATGACAGGCTGGCGAATCGGTTTTGCAGCAGGTCCAAGTGACATTATAAAAGCTATGGAAATACTCCAATCACAATCAACATCTAACCCAACATCAATATCACAAGTAGCTGCAGAAGCAGCACTTTCGGGAGAGCAAGCATGTATGCAACCTATGATTAAAGCCTTTAGGGAAAGACATGATTACGTCGTCAAAAGTTTTAATGAGATTCCAGGACTTTCGTGCATTGAAGCGCAAGGAGCCTTCTACGCTTTTCCTGATGCAAGAAAGGCAATCGAACGTTTATATGATCAAAAAATTCTAAAAGAAAAGACTGATCTTGCTTTGGCTGATTATCTCCTAGAAAAAGAAGGTGTGGCCATAGTGCCAGGCTCTGCATTTGGATCGGATGGTTATTTCAGAATTTCATTTGCAACTTCTATGAACAATTTAGTAGAGGCAATGAAACGCATCAAACGCGCCCTCACTGTTTAAATAAGGCTTCAATTCAAGTATAATTTAGTGTTTGATAAGTTGACCTTGGAGCAATAACTGCTTTATGATCTCGTTCTCAATTCCTCGATAGCTCAGTCGGTAGAGCAACGGACTGTTAATCCGTGTGTCCCTGGTTCGAGCCCAGGTCGAGGAGCCAAATTAAAAAAAAGCCCACTATTATGGGCTTTTTTATTTAAGGTAGATAAGCTTGATATACCGATAGTAAGTACCCTCTGCGATAGAAATTGAAAGCATCAAACCTTCACGGCCGTCCAGGACCCCAAGCCTAAAAAAATAGGTTCTAATAAAAGCCCAAATTGCATGAAAAATTGCTTTTTTAAGACTACCCCTCTTGCCTCTATTTTTGAGATCCCTAGCACCTAGGCTTGAATAGACATTGATCTTTTTCAAGACGTTTTCAAAATCTCTATATGAATAATGAATAAGAGATTCGGTTAAATGTCCGATCTCGCATTTAGTTATAAGATGTTCATGGACATGATGCTCTGAAAACTTAGCGCTACCTTTTTTAAAAAGTCTTTTTGTTCTATCAGGGTACCAGCCAGAATGCTTTATAAACCTAGAAACAAACAAAGAACGACGAGGAACATCATAAACATTTAAATTGGAATGATTTATTGTTTTTAAAATTTCTCGCTTAAGATTTGGTGTAATTCGCTCATCTGCATCTAAAGAAAATATCCATTCGTACTTAGCTAATTGAATAGCTAAATTTTTGTGTTGGCCATAACCCTTCCAGGGCTTATTGAAAACTTTAGCGCCTAATTTCTTTGCTATAGAATTGGTATTGTCAGTACTACCTGAATCCAAAACAACAACCTCGTCGGCAAAATTAGCGCTCTTAATACAATCCGCTATATTTTCAGATTCATTCTTTGCAATGATAATGACAGAGAGTCTAGACATTAATTTAGTGACTAATAGTTAATTTAAAGGTAGATTATTTCAGTAGATTATAACAACTAATAAAATCAAAAAAATAAATTTAAAGGATTTAGATCAATAGATGGTGACTATAAAAAAAGATGTTGTTTGCATAGGTGGCGGCATTATGAGTGTCACATTAGCAAAATTAATTCAAGAGCTAGATCCCAACATAAACATTACGATTTATGAAAAACTTTCTTCTTGTGCGCTAGAAAGCACTCAATCCATAAATAATGCTGGGACAGGTCATGCTGGCTTCTGCGAACTTAACTACACCCCTTTAAATAAACATAAAGAAGTTAATATCGAAAGAGCATTACAAATCAATAGAGAATTTGAGACATCTCTTCAATTTTGGAGTTTTTTAGCAAGAAAATATAAAGCTTTTAAACCAAAATCATTTATTACCCAAGTTCCTCACATTAGTTTTGTAAAAGGCGAAAAAAATATCTCTTTTTTAAAGAAAAGATACGAAGCACTAAGCAAAACACTTACATTTAAAGAAATGGAATTTTCTCACAATAAAGAAACCATTAAAAAATGGGCTCCTCTTATTGGCGTGGAAACAAAAGATAAAGTTGCTATGACGAAGTATGAATATGGTAGCGACGTAAACTTTGAATCATTAAGTCATGAAATGTTAAAAATTTTATCAAAGAGTAAAAAATTTTCTGTGCATACTCATCATGAGATTAAATCTTTATCACAAAAGAAAGATCAAACTTGGGAGATAAAAATATTAAACATAAAAACCAATGATACGTTTTTAGTAAATGCAAAATTTATTTTTATAGGTGCTGGCGGCTCGACGATTCATCTTCTTCAAAAAAGTAATATTAAAAATCAAATAGGTTATGCTGGATTTCCTGTGAATGGCGAATGGTTAATATGCAAAAATCTATCCCTTACAAAAAAACACTTTTCTAAAATATATGGCTTGGCCGGTCCAAAAGCTCCGCCTATGTCAGCACCACATCTAGACTTAAGAATTATCAATGGTAGAAAACAGCTTATGTTTGGTCCATTCGCAAGTTTTACATTTAAATTTTTAAAAACAGGCTCTTATTTAGATTTAATTAAATCTATCAATGTACGCAATATTATTCCTATGCTTCATGTATTTGTATCTAACTTAAATCTTCTTAGCTATTTAATAAAACAATCAAGTAATTCTTATAAAAACAAAATGAATACGCTCAGAGAATTCTATCCATTAGCAACCGAAAAAGATTGGAAATTAGAAACTGCAGGCAAGAGAGTTCAAATTATCAAGCCCTATAAAAAAATAGGCGGTAAACTAGAATTTGGTACAGAAATTGTTTGGTCAGATGATCGCACTCTTGCTGCTTTGTTAGGAGCATCTCCTGGAGCTTCAACCTCAGTTTATTCAATGCTAAATGTAATTGAAAGAAGTTTAAAGGGAAGAATAGGATCTAAAGTTTGGAAGAATAAAATTGAAAAAATGGCGCCATCTTACAATCAAGACTTAAGTAAAAAACCATCTTTATTTACAAAAACTCGACTATCCACTTATAAAACACTTGGCTTTAAGATTTAGAGCGCTGCCGTCTAATTTCTGACAGCACAATACCACTAGCAACGCTCACATTTAAACTTTCAACAGCACCTAACATTGGTATTTTAATTAAGAAATCACATACTTCTCGGGTCAATCTTCTAAGACCACTTCCTTCAGAACCTAATACCACGGCAACGGGCCCTTTAAAATTTACTTCGTAAAGAGACTCTTCGCCGTCCTCCGCAGTACCAACAACAATAACACCCTCTTCCTTGAGCTGACGAATCGTTCTTGCTAAATTCGTAACTACAATAAAAGGTATCGATTCCGCAGCGCCTGAAGCAACTTTACGTACGGTAGCATTTAATCCTACCGCTCTATCTTTAGGAGCAATCACGGCATGAACTCCCATGCCATCTGCAACACGTAAACAGGCACCCAAATTATGCGGATCTTCTACGCCATCTAATATAAGAAAAAATGCTGGTTCTTTTAGGTCGCTTTCTAAAATATCTTCTACTGTTTTATAGGGAATCACTAAAGGAATAATTTTTGCAACTACTCCCTGATGTTTGGATTGCGAGGCAATACCATCTAATCTTGCGCGATCCACCATTAAGATACGAATATTATTTTCTTTAGCTAGCTCAATAATTTCTTTAGCTCTAGGGTCATTTCGATCACTATCCAAATAAATTTCTTGAATGCTTCTAGATGATTGTCTTAATTGACTGACAATCGGATGAAATCCAAAAATGATCTGACTTTGTGACATATTACTTCGCTCTTATTCTCTTTTTGCTTTTAGGAGATCTGCTTGGCTTTGAAGCTCCTCTGTGTTTTGCAGTCTGAGATTTCTTTATGTGCGTCGCTTTATCTTTAAAGAAATTTTTTGGTTTTCTATCTTTTAATGTTGATTTTTTAACCTCTTGGTGACTCTCAAGGCTAAAGTCAATTTTACTGAGCTCCAAGTCTACACGAACCAATTTTACTTTTAATCGATCGCCTAAGCGATAAATTGCATGAGATCTTTCACCAATCATGGCATGTCTTGCTTTGTCATAAGTAAAGTAATCATTACCCAATTCTGTGACATGTAATAAACCCTCAATATAAATGCCATCAATTGCTACAAATAAACCAAAACTTGTCACGCCTGCAACAGTGCCTTCATATATCTCGCCAATTTTATCTTGCATGTAATAACATTTAAGCCATGAAGAAACATCACGCGTAGCATCATCCGCTCTTCTCTCTGTCATAGAGCAATGCTGCCCTAAAATATGCCAGTTTGATGCAGGCATTTTCTTTTTTTCTATCGTAGCTTTAATAGCACGATGAATTAAAAGATCGGGATATCGACGTATTGGGGAAGTGAAATGTGCATAAGCTTCATAAGCTAATCCAAAATGGCCAATATTGTCAGGACTATAAACAGCTTGCTGCATGGACCTTAGAAGAACTGTTTGTAATAAATGCTCATCCGGGCGCCCTTTAATTTTTTCAATTAAAGTTGCGTAATCTTTGATGCTTGGTTTATCTCCCCCATCTAACATAAAGCCGAATTCTGCTAAAAATATTTGTAAGTTTTCTAAACGCTCTTCAGTAGGTCCTTCATGAATTCTATAAAGCGCTGGATGCTCATGTTCAATTAAATAATTAGCTGCGCATACATTAGCAGCCAACATACATTCTTCGATAAGTCGATGCGCCTCGTTTCTAATGACAGGCTCAATGCGATCAATTTTTCCTTCATCATTAAAAATCATAATGGTTTCAGATGAATCAAATTCAATGGCACCACGCGCATGCCTTTGTTTGGTGAGTATTTTATATACCGATTCAAGGTTTTTTATATGGGGAATAATAGCTTTATACTTTTCTGTTAATTCTGGTGATGTCTCTTTTAATAAAGCACTCACATCTGTATAAGTCATTCGTGCTTTTGATTCCATGACAGATGGATAAAATTTATAAGATGTCACTTTCCCATGTTGATCGATCAACATATCACAAATCATACACAAACGATCTACATGCGGATTAAGAGAGCAAAGGCCATTTGAAAGAGCCTCTGGCAACATCGGAATGACTCTTCTAGGAAAATAAACTGAATTGCCTCTTTCAAATGCTTCTTTATCTAAAATGTTATCAGGCTGCACGTAATAACTTACATCAGCAATAGCCACCACTAATCGCCAATTTTTACCCACTCTTTCAGCATAAACTGCATCATCAAAATCTCTAGCGGTTTCGCCATCAATAGTGATGAGAGGTAAGTCGCGTAAATCAATTCTTCCTTTGAAATCTTTTTCTGAAACTTTTTTTGAGAAAGATTCGGCAATACGAATTGTTTCTTCAGAGAAATTATAAGGAAGTTGGTGTTTTCGTAAAGCAATCTCGATTTCCATGCCGCTATCAGCATAATTACCAAGAATCTGAATGACTTTACCCATCGGTCGCGATTTAAATGAAGGTTGAGCGGTAATTTCAATGACGACGATTTGACCTGGTTTAGCCCCCATATCAAGATGATATGGAATAAGAAAGTCTTGATTAATTCTTTTATCTTCTGCAGCTACAATAGTGACGCCTTGACCTTGAACCACTCTTCCCACCAAAGTCTCATTTTTTCTCTCTAAAATTTCAATCACTTTACCTTCGGGTCGGCCCTTTCTATCTTGGCCGATGGTTTGCACCATGACGCGATCATTATGAAGTACTTGCATCATTTCTCTTGAAGACAAGAAAATATCATCACCTCCTTGATCTGGGATAAGAAATCCAAATCCATCTGGATGCCCGTGAATTCGACCTGGGATAAGGTTTAATTTTTCAGAAATACAAAAATCATCCTTACGATTTCGCAAAATCTGACCTTGCCTTTCCATAGCTCGAATACGTTTGCTGAACGCTTCGGATTCATCATCAGCAATTTCAAGCAATTCGTTAAGTTTTGAAATAGAAAGAGGCACTCCTTGATCAGCCATCACCTTTAAAATCAACTCGCGACTAGGCAATGGTTTTTCATAAAAGATGGCCTCGCGTTCTTTTTGAGGGTCTTGTTGTCGAATGGATTTATTTTTTTTGCTCATATGTATGTCATTGTGACATTAAATTAAGGAAACATAAGATGCTTTTACTTTAAAGCATATAAATGCGGAAGATTTCGACCTAGGCCCTTACAATCCAATCCATATCCAAAGACGAATTGATCTGGTACTCTCAGACCAATAAAATTAGGTAAATAAGATTTTTCTTTTGTGATCTCTTTATCAAAAAGAACTGCGGTATAAATTTCTTTTGCATTCATTGTGCGACAAGTCGATACAATTTCATTGAGCGTAATTCCCTCATCTAAGATGTCGTCAAGTATCAAAACAGTTTTACCCTCAATGTCTTTTGGGGGCCTAACAAGCCAGTGAATCGAACCGCCTGTGATCGAATTATCGTATCGTGTAGCATGAATGTAATTGTATTGAATATTCTTTTCTAACTGAGGCAAAAGCTGTCCTGCAAAAATTAGTGCGCCATTCATGACACATAATACGTAAATCTCACTTGCATCAATGGTTTGATTGGCTTGACTTGCAATATCTTGAATTGCATTTTTAATTTCAATTTCTGAATAAAGCACAGAAGATTTACTAATCAATGTTTGAATGGTATCCATTAATTAATAAAGAGAATCATGATATTGATTTTAGAAATTCAATAAATTCTTTTCCGATTTCTGGGTGTTTTTTTGAAAATTCAATATTGGCTTTCATGAAGCCTAATTTATCGCCACAATCATATCGCTTACCTTCAAATTGATATGCGAAAATTGATTGGTGACCAAGTAACATTTGAATAGCGTCAGTGAGTTGAATCTCACCGCCCTTACCCGGTTTAATTTTTTCTAAGCAATCAAAAATTTCTGGATTAAACACGTAGCGTCCGATTACACCCAATGTTGATGGCGCATCTTTTGGTTGAGGCTTTTCCACAATAGAATTAATTTTATAGAGATTGTTTTTGGAACCACTCACATCAACAATACCATATTGCAAGGTTTTTTCTTTTGGAATGTCTTCAATGGCTATCACGGAGGCTTGTTCTTTTTCATGTTGAATGATTAATTGTTTTAAGACTGGCGTATTGGCATCCGTTAAATCATCGGCCAATAAAACTGCAAATGGCTCATCATTGATAATTGTTTTTGCTTGAAGAACGGCATGACCCAAACCTAAAGGTTCAGATTGTCTTATATAAATACACTTTACATGGGAGGGAATAATAGAACGAATAGACTCGAGCAGAAGATTTTTATTGGAAGCTATAAGACTAGTTTCAAGCTCTACATTTTTATCAAAATGATCCTCAATCGATCTTTTATTGCGGCCTGTCACAAAAATTAGCTCAGTAATACCAGACTGCATAGCCTCTTCTACCGCATACTGAATTAGAGGTTTATCTACAATCGGAAGCATCTCTTTTGGATTCGCTTTAGTGGCCGGCAAAAAACGTGTACCAAGCCCAGCTACTGGGAATACTGCTTTTTTTAATACTTTCATATGCATCAAGTCACTTTCATGGGCTTTTATTTTTCAACATTCAACTTTAATTTATATATGTAACTATATGTATTAATTATATAATTTAATTCCATTTATTTTTCTCTTCATCATCAATTTTTTTAGCATCAACCCAATATGATTGATGGTTGGTAATCTCTTTCTTCCAAAATGGTGCGTCAGTTTTTAGAAAATCGATAATAAAATGACAAGCGTCGAAAGCTTCTTTGCGATGCTTTGCAAATACTACAATACCTACAATAGGTTCACCGACTTTTAATTTGCCATATCGATGCACAATATAAACATCATCCAAATGCCATCGATTCATTGCTAAAGACTCAATATTTAATAACGCCTTTTGAGTCATGCCAGGATAATGTTCTAATTCAAGCATCTCTAGCTTATCATTCCCAAGATCAAAATCTCTAACATATCCCTCAAAGCTTACGGATGCACCGCTATTATGAAGTTTTTTTAGTTGTTGAATGATGCTTTGTAAGTCAAATAAATCTTGCTGAACATAAACAGACATAATCACCCACCCGTGATTGGAGGAAAAAAGGCTACCTCATCATTCGCATTTATTTTATGGCTTGCTTCTGCTAGCTCTTGATTGATTGCCATTCTATATGATGAAGACATATCGAAAATAGCTTGCCATTGATTACCTCTTAGCTTTAGAAAAGCTATCAATTCAGCCAATGTCTTGATATCACTTTCAACATCAATTTCTTCCTGGTCAATGCCCACTATTTCTCTCACTTTAGCAAAATAAAATAATTTAATTTTCATCTTTATTCTGCACTTCTTGTTTTGTGTAAATCTCTTCTTCGAACTCTAATAAAGCATTTGGGTCATCTTTTAATTCCACGCGCTCAATTTGAGAAAATCGTCTTGATATTTTTTGACTTGTGACATGAACATCTTGAGCATGCTCATGAGCCTGTCTAATATTGTCCGCTAATTTCTTCATACGCACATCAAACCGCTCAAATTCTTGTCCAAGTCTACCGAGTTCTGCCTTGATAATATGAACTTGCTTTCTTGTTTCAACATCTTTTAAAACTGCTCTTGCTGTATTGAGCACAGCCATCAGTGTCGTTGGAGATACAAGCCATACTCTCTGACTCATCGCCTCCTCTATCAAATCAGAATGATATGCATGAATTTCTGCAAAAACAGCTTCGGCAGGAATAAACATGACTGCGCCATCGGAAGTCTCATTGGAAATAATATATTTACTCGCAATATCATGAATATGTTTTTTGATATCAAGCTTAAATTGTTTTTGTGCATTTTTAACTTCATCAGGTGGTAAGCTAGAATCCAACATTTTTCTATAGCTTTCCAATGGAAATTTAGAATCAATCGCAACACTGCCCGTTGGTTCTGGCAAAAATAAAACACAATCTGCTCGGTTACCGTTTGATAATGTGTGTTGCATCGAAAATGCATCGGGCGGAAGCGCATTACGGACTAGACTTTCAAGCTGCACCTCTCCGAAGGCACCTCTAGATTTTTTATCCCCTAACAATTCTTGAAAACTTACAATGTTGGTAGTGAGGCCATCTATTTTTTTCTGAGCTTCATCAATGGTAGAAAGCTGTTTCATGACACGATCAAAGGTATCGTTTGTTTTCTTAAACCCTTCTTCCAGACTTTCTTTTACCTTGCTATCAATATCTTGTAATCTCATATTGAGTAGATTTTTTAATTGATTAGTAGCGCTATCCATGGTGTCACGAACAATTTCACCTTGTATTTTGCCCTGCTCAGAAAGTGTCACACTAAGACGATCTGTTAACTTATTTAAACTATCATTTAGCCCTACAATCATTTCTCGATGTTTTTCTTCAAGAGCTTTTATCGTCACTCCTTCGGGGGAACGACTTTGAAATCGCCACAGCAAATACGCCACTAAAGCGCACAAGAGAATAAGTAAAATCAAAATAAAATAAAGCATAGATTGATTATAGCGAATGATTGATTTCGGTCATGGGGAAACGTGCTTTTAATTTATCTAAAGCATTCTCGGGAAGTTTTATCAAAAGACTCACTTTATCATCAAAAGCTTTATCTAAAACGCCGCCATTCATTGAATGTATTACATGAATATAGTTATCCAACTCATTGTAATTTATAGTTAATTTTAATTTTATATATTCAATATAAGGCTCAATCACGGAATGCGTTAAAGCAAGCTTACCGGTACCTCCATAAGCTCTTGTGAGACCTCCAGTACCTAAATTAATACCGCCATAATATCGAATGACACCGATTCCGCCTGATACGATTTGATGGGCATCAATTAATTGCAACAATGGTTTTCCAGCAGTACCTGAAGGCTCACCTGCATCTGAAAAATAAGGCTCAAATCCGTGTTCTGATTTTAGTTGGTAGGCAAAAGCTAAATGACTTGCATGAGGATGTTCTTTTGCGATTGATTGCAAAACACGCAATATATCCTGCTTTGTTTCACCTATAAATGTATACCCAATAAACCTAGATTTTTGAATCGTTTGTTCTTGTATTGAAATACTTTTAAAACAATTCATCCTTTCAATTTAATCCTTCGAGAAAACCCTGAGTAGATAGCTTTATCTTTTCGCTTGCGGGAATCTTAGGCAGTCCTGGCATCGTCATAAGATCTCCACAGATAGCCACTACAAAACCAGCACCTCTTGCTAACCTTAATTCTCTTATTATAAGCGTGTGATTTTCAGGCGCACCATACGCCTTAGGATCGCTTGAAAATGAATACGGTGTTTTAGCAATGCAAACTGGTAAATTGGCATAATTTTTTTCAAGTAATACAAGTTTTTTAAGGGCGCTATTCGAAAACTGTATTTCTTTTGCACGATATATTTTTAGAGCAATGGCCGTAATTTTTTCTTTTAAACTTAAACTATCTTCATATAAAAATTTAAATATTTTGGGTTTGCTTAATCGATCTAAAACAGATTGAGCTAAATTTTGCGCGCCTTTGGCACCATCTGCCCAATGCGAACATAAAACAGATTGAAATCCCATGTTATCTATTGAGTTTTGAAGCCAGATCATTTCATTGTCTGTATCAGAATTAAAACGATTGATTGCCACAATAACGTCTAAGCCGAAATGCTCAGAGCAATTCTCAATGTGACGTTTTAGGTTATTAAATCCAACTTCAAGTGCTTTTAAGTTTTCTTGATTTAATTCGGACACGGTTACACCGCCATGAAATTTAAGTGCCCGAATGGTAGCCACTAAAACAATAATGTCAGGCTTAATGCCAGATTGTCTGCATTTGATATCAATAAACTTTTCTGCGCCTAAATCGGCGCCAAATCCAGCTTCTGTGATCACATAATCAGCTAATTTTAATGCTGTTTTTGTCGCAACCACTGAATTACAACCATGAGCAATATTTGCAAATGGCCCTCCGTGAATAAAAGCAGGTGTTCCATTAAGGGTTTGAACAACATTAGGTTGAAATGCATCTTTTAATAATGCTGTCATAGCTCCTTCTGCTTTCAAATCTTTAGCATAAACAGACGTTGCATCTTTTCTTTTTGCAACCTCAATTTCTCCTAACCGATGCTGAAGATCATCTAACGATTCTGCTAAACAAAAAATTGCCATCACTTCACTTGCAACTGTTATATCAAAACCTGTATTTCGATCATGATGGTCAAACTTTAAGTCAATATTCCTTAAAGCGCGATCATTCATATCAAGACATCGTCTAAATGAAATTTGATCAATATCAATATTAAGCGCATTTCCGTGATGAATATGATTGTCAATCAATGCAGCTAAAAGATTATTAGCTGATGTAATGGCGTGAAAATCACCTGTGAAATGTAAATTAATTTTATCCATAGGTGCTACTTGCGCATAACCACCTCCTGTTGCACCCCCCTTCATGCCAAAAACGGGCCCAAGAGATGGTTCACGAATGCAAACGGCCACTTTTTTTCCTATTGAGAAAAGTGCGTCAGCCAAGCCAATTGTGGTGGTAGTTTTGCCCTCACCTGCAGGAGTAGGACTCATTGCGGTAACTAAAATTAATTTAGATACTTGATTTTCTTTTAGTTGGCCTGTAAAAGAAGCTTTTAATTTAGCTTGATAGGCGCCATAAAAATCGAGATCATCTTCTTTGATATGTAGTGATTTGACAATCTCATTGATCGTATTTAGTTTTGTAGCTTGGTTAATTTCTAAGTCGGATTTCATGTCGTTTCGAGACTCAAATATTATCTTGCTCTAACATCATTTTCTTTATGGTTTGTTTTGTAAATTGAGGTGTAAACATTTCAATAAAGTCATACATAAAACCTCTTAAAAATACATCACGTCTGATGCCAAGATAAGTTGTACTTGTGGGAAATAAATGACTTACATCAATACTTACAAGTCCTTGATCTCTTTTAGAATCGTAAGCCATCTGAGCAATAAGTCCTATACCTAAACCTAAATTTACATATGTTTTAATCACATCAGCATCAATAGCAGTTAAAACAATATTAGGTGTGAGTCCTGCATCATGAAAAACTTTCGAAACAATAGTACTTCCAGTAAATGCATAGTCATAAGTGATAATGGGATAAGTGGCAAGTTTTGCAAGAGAAATTGATTTTTCTCTAGCTAAAGGATGCTTTGCTGGCATTACCAAGCAACGATTCCATGTATAGCACGGTATACAAAATAATTTTTCATTTTGACTGATTGATTCAGTCGCTATACCTATATCAGCGTCACCTTTAACAACTTGATCGGTGACCTGCGTTGGATTTCCTTGGTGAATATTAAGTTTTACTTCTGGATATTGAATCATAAACGCTTGAACGACGCTTGGTAATTTATAGCGTGCTTGTGTGTGCGTTGTGGCAATCGTTAATTCGCCAGCATTTGAATGGCTAAACTCATCACTGACTTGTTTAATACTTTTAATTTCGCGTATTACTTCACTAATACGCTTATAAACATGCTGTCCCGGTTCGGTTAGGCCTACAAGACGTTTGCCATGTCTCGAGAAAATATGGAGACCTACTTCTTCTTCTAACAATTGAATTTGTTTACTCACACCCGGCTGTGAGGTATGTAGCGCTTCTGCGGCTTTAGAGATACTAAAACCATTTTTAACGACCTCATGGATACAACGTAATTGCTGGAGTTTCATGTCTTATTCCAATATAACCAAAAGGTATAATAATAGAATATTATATTATTAATTTATATTATCAAAATTTGCTATATTGATGCCCACTTTAGCATTAATAAAGATAAATTTTTATAGGATTGAAAAGAGAGTTGTATGGATATTGGTTTTATATTTTCGGGATTTCTAGTGGGACTCCTTGTTGGTTTAACCGGTGTCGGAGGCGGATCACTCATGACCCCTATTCTTGTCTTATTTTTCCACATCAAACCAGCCCTTGCTGTGGGTACTGATCTTCTTTATGCATCCATTACTAAATCTGTTGGTATATTTGCTCATGGAAAATTAGGCAATATTGATTGGAAAATTGTAAAAAGGCTCATGCTTGGCAGTATTCCTGCTTCTATTTTTACAACCTTTTATTTAAGACAAATTGATGTATCATCCACTGGCGCAGTCGACATCATCAAGTTCTACCTGGGTATTGCATTACTATTGACCTCAATCGCTGTTATCTTTAGGCCATTTCTCATTGAAAGATCAAAAATAACTCTATTAAAAACAGAAAATGCGATTGCAATTACTACTATTCTTTTAGGACTAGTTCTGGGTGGCTTAGTGACCCTTACCTCTGTGGGTGCAGGTGCTCTGGGTGTAACAGCTTTGTTAATAATTTATCCTAAAATAGGCATTACAAAGATTGTTGGAACCGATATTGCCCATGCGGTCCCATTAACACTTGTTGCAGGTCTTGGTCATGCAAGCTTAGGCACTGTTGATTATTCTCTCTTAAGCGTGCTTTTAATTGGTTCTATTCCAGGTATCTATATTGGCAGTCATTTAAGCTCTAAGGTCAGTGAACAATCTGTTCGCTATGTATTGGCTTTAATCTTAATTTATGTTGGCCAAAAACTTATTTTTCATTAAGCAATAAAAAAAACAATTTATGTATCAGTACGATAATATCGATCAAACCATTGTCAATGAACGTGTTGCACAATTCCGCGATCAAACAACGCGTTATTTAAATGGTAAACTAACTGATGATGAATTTAGACCACTTCGATTACAGAACGGTCTTTATATTCAACGTCATGCACCAATGCTTCGCATTGCCATTCCTTATGGCCTTTTATCTTCAAAACAATTACGCAAATTAGCTGATATTGCCGATCGCTTTGATCGTGGTTATGGTCACTTTAGTACAAGACAAAACCTACAGCTCAATTGGCCTAAATTAGAAGAAACGCCAGATATACTAGAAGAGCTTTCTAAAGTTGAAATGCATGCTATTCAAACTTCTGGAAATTGTGTTCGTAATATTACGACCGACCAATTTGCAGGTGTGGCTCCTGACGAAATTATTGATCCAAGAGCTATTGCTGAAATCTTAAGACAATGGAGTACTTTTCATCCAGAATTTTCGCTCCTACCTCGTAAATTTAAAATCGCAGTTTCAGGGAGCAAACAAGATCGTGCGATTGTTCAAGCGCATGATATTGGACTTGAGTTTTATTATGACAAAGAACAAAAGATGGCCATTCGCGTTTGGGTGGGTGGTGGATTAGGAAGAACACCCATTCTTGGATCTATTATTCGAGAACATCTTGAATGGGAACATGTGCTCACATATTGTGAAGCTATCATTCGCGTTTACAACCTTCATGGTCGTCGTGACAATATCTATAAAGCGCGTATTAAAATTTTAGTGAAAGCTTTAGGTATTGAAGAATTTAAAAAACAAGTCGAAGCAGAATGGCTTTATTTAAAAAATTCACCAAATACAATTAATGAAGACGAATTAAAACGTGTTGCTAAATTTTTTACGAGTATGCCTTATGAAAAATTAAATGATCAAAATGATGTCTTTGATCAAGCTATTCAAAACAATAAAGCTTTTGCTTCATGGGTGAAACGATCTGTTCATCCCCATAAACAAAAAGGTTATCGATCTGTTACCTTATCTCTCAAACCCCACGGCTTAGCCCCTGGTGATGCGACTTCAGATCAAATGAGAATTGTGGCTGAACTTGCAGACCAATACAGCTTTGGGGAGCTTCGTGTATCGCACGAACAAAACCTTATTTTAGCGGATGTGAAATTAAAAGATATCTTTAACTTATGGGAAAAAGCAAAAGTACATCAACTAGCTACACCTAATATAGGTCTTTTAACAGATATCATCTGTTGCCCTGGTGGGGACTTCTGTTCGCTTGCAAATGCAAAAAGCATTCCTATTGCGACATCTATTCAAGAAGCTTTTGATGACCTTGATTATCTTCATGATATTGGAGAATTGGAACTTAATATTTCAGGTTGTATGAATGCATGTGGTCATCATCATATTGGCCATATTGGCATATTAGGCGTCGATAAAGATGGTTCTGAATGGTATCAGGTGACCATTGGAGGCAAACAAGGTAATGATGCAAGCTTAGGTACTGTGATTGGCCCCTCTTTTGCTGCTGAGGAAATGCCGGGTGTTGTGAAGAAACTTATCGATGTTTATATTAAACATCGCAACCCTGAGGAAAGATTCATCGATACGGTAAGACGCTTAGGTGTGAATCCATTTAAAGAACATGTCTATGCTTAATTCACAACTCATACTCAATCAAAGCATCATTGATGATGAATGGACATTTGTAGCACTTCCAAGTGGCCATGAAGAAGTAAAAAAACAAGCAGGTAAAGTAGTGTTATTTAAATTAACAGGTGAATCATTACCTTCAGAATTACAAATTAACGAAACTGTGATTCCACAAAATGGCAGGATTATTTTACCACTAAGTGTCTATCTAAAAAATCGTGAGGTATTACAAACTCGACTTAAAAATAGTGAAATTGCATTATGGTTAGCCACACATGAAACTCTAGATGCGCTTATCACTATCGAAAAAGATATAAATGTATTTCCACTCATTGCTGTATTTGTAGAGCGCTTTCAAGATGGCCGTATATTTACATTGGGAAACTTGCTTCGTACTCGTTATCATTTTAAAAATACCTTAAGAGCTTTTGGTGATGTATTACAAGATCAATTGTTTTATTTAAAACGCTCAGGATTTGATAGTTATCTTATTAAAACTGGTAAAGATGTTCATGAAGCTTTAAAAGCACTTCAATCTTTTAGTGACCCTTATCAAGGTGCTGTCGATATAAAAGAGCCTGTGTGGAAAAGGAAGGTTCGCTCATGAATATCCAGCCTATCAAAAAACATATTGATAAAATTAATATCAATGATGCCCTTATTAAAACAATCAATGAAAAATCAAAAAATGTCATTTCAATCATCGAAAGGAATATCAAGAAATACAACTCTGTAACCTTTGCAAATAGTCTAGGTGCAGAAGATATGGTGCTTGTTGATATTATTCAAAAGCATAAACTCAATGTTGAGATCTTCTCTATTGATACAGGAAGACTACCTTCTGAAACTTATAATTTGATTCAAAAAGTAGAAGATAAATATCAATTTAAAATTAAACTTTATTTCCCAAATCAAGAAAAAGTTGAATACTACGTCAACACAAATGGTATTAACGCTTTTTATAATTCCCTTGATTTAAGAAAATCTTGCTGCGCTATAAGAAAAGTAGAGCCTTTAAATCGTGCTTTAAAGAATAAAAAAGTTTGGATCACAGGAATGAGACAAGAACAATCGCAAACAAGACAAACACTTCAAGAAGAAGAATTTGACGAAGTTCATCAATCTCAAAAATTAAACCCTTTAAGCTCATGGAGTGAAATTGAAATTTGGGCTTACATTAAAATACATGATGTACCTTATAACACACTTCATGATCAATTTTATCCAAGCATCGGCTGTGCACCTTGTACACGTGCAATCTCTGAAGGAGAAGATGTGAGAGCTGGACGGTGGTGGTGGGAAGAGCCTCAAAATAAAGAATGTGGATTACACGTAAAATAATATGACAACTCTTTCAAATTTAACACATCTTGATTGGCTCGAATCTGAAGCTATTCATATTTTAAGAGAAGTCGCTGGTCAATGCAGCAATCCAGTTTTACTTTTCTCAGGTGGCAAGGATTCTCTTTGTTTATTAAGATTAGCTGAGAAAGCATTTAGGCCTGGACGCTTTCCTTTTCCCCTTCTTCATATTGATACAGGGCACAATTATGACGAAGTCATTGAATTTAGAGACCTTCGCGCAAAAGAACTTAACGAAAGACTCATCGTACGTTCTGTTGAAGACTCTATGAAACGTGGCACAGTTGTTCTAAAAACACCAGATGAACCCCGCAATAAATATCAATCAGTGACACTCCTTGAAGCTATCGCTGAATTTGAATTTGATTGTTGTATTGGTGGTGCAAGACGAGATGAGGAAAAGGCGCGTGCCAAAGAGCGCATCATGAGTTTTAGAGATGAATTTGGTCAGTGGGATCCAAAAAATCAAAGGCCTGAATTATGGAATCTCTATAATGCTAAAGTTCATAAGGGTGAAAATATTCGCGCCTTCCCAATCTCAAATTGGACTGAGATGGACGTATGGCAATATATCGAACGAGAAAAGTTAGATTTACCAAGCATCTATTTTGCGCACAAGCGTGAAATTGTGAGACGCGGAAGTGCCATTGTACCTATTACCTCTCTCACACCTAAAAAAGATAATGAAGTCGTTGAAGAAATTATGGTGCGCTATAGAACGGTAGGCGATATTACTTGCACAGCCCCGGTTGAAAGTGTGGCCAACAGTGTTGAAAAAATTATTATCGAAACTGCAAGCACTACCATCACCGAACGTGGTGCAACAAGGCTTGATGATCAAACATCAGACGCCTCCATGGAACAACGTAAAAAAGAAGGTTATTTCTAAAATGTCACAAGGAAATATTCAAGATAGCTTATTACGTTTTATGACATGTGGTAGTGTTGATGACGGAAAGAGTACGCTCATTGGACGTCTTCTTTTTGATACCAAAACAATTCTTACGGATACACTCACTCAAATTGAAAAGACCTCTAAAAAAAGAGGTATGACGGCTGTGGATCTATCTTTAATTACTGATGGCCTTCAAGCCGAACGTGAACAAGGCATTACAATTGATGTTGCCTATAGATACTTTAGTACGGGCACTCGTAAATATATTATTGCAGACGCCCCAGGACACGAACAATATACTCGGAATATGGTCACTGCGGCCTCTACTGCTCATTTAGCTATTATCCTCATTGATGCCAGAAAAGGTGTTCTCACACAAACAAGACGGCACTCATTTTTAGCAAAACTTGTTGGTATTCCTCATATCGTTGTCGCAATAAATAAAATGGATCTGATTGATTACGATGAAAGTAAATACAAAGCTATTTGCGAAAGTTATAAAGCTTTTGCAAAGGAAATTAAACTATCAGAAAATCGAACTATTGAATTTGTCCCAATGTCAGCATTACATGGAGACATGATTGTAGATCGAGGTGAATCTATAAACTGGTATAAAGGCCCTACGCTACTTGATGTTTTAGAAAAAACAACTGCAGATTATGCAGGCAAAGATAAGAACTTTAGATTCCCAGTTCAGTTTGTTTGCCGTCCTCATGCTTCCAATAATCATGATCTTCACGACTTTAGAGGATTTATGGGTCGAGTTGAATCAGGTTTTATTTCTGTTGGGGATGAAATTAGAGTGCTACCTTCCCAATACAAATCAAAAATTAAATCAATTCAATTAGGTGGCACACATCTACAAAAAGCTATCTCAGAACAATCTATCACTATTCTTCTAGAAGATGAAATTGATATTTCACGTGGCGATATGATCATAAAATCAAATGATACTATAGAGCCTACAAAAAATATTAATGCGATGGTGTGCTGGTTATCAGAGATACCTATGGCATCTTCAAGAACTTATTTAATTCGTAATACCTCTCGAGAATCAAAGGCTAAATTGGATAAAATAGACTTCAAGGTGAATATTGAAACACTTGCACATGAGTCGATTGGCAATTTAAGCATGAATGATATAGCTCAAGTGACATTTAAGTTAGCACAACCAATTATGGCGGATTCCTACCAAAATAATAGATCTACAGGTGCATTTATCATTATTGATGAGTCGACTTATCATACGGTAGGTGCCGGCATGATTTTATAATAATTGGATCAAGAAAAAAAATAGATTAAAATAACATTATTGAAGAAATAAAGGACCGATATGACTTACGTAGTAACTGAAAATTGTATTAAATGTAAATATACTGACTGTGTAGACGTATGCCCAGTCGACTGTTTTGTTGAAGGTCCTAATTTCTTAGCGATTAATCCAGATGAATGTATTGACTGCACGTTGTGCGTAGCAGAGTGTCCAGCAGAAGCGATCTTTGCGGAAGATGACGTTCCTAGTGATCAGCAAGACTTTATAAAGATCAATGCTGAGATGTCAAAAATCTGGCCTGTGATCTCGTCGAGAAAAGGTCCTCTTCCAGATGCTGACTCATTTAATGGTAAGCCTAATAAAAGAGAATTGCTCGAAAAATAATAATTTTTACCTAAATCTCTAACTCTCAATCACTATCGTAATGATTTTGTTTGTGATATCACGATAAGACTCAGGATGAAGTACCCCAACATACCTAAAGATAAGCCAAGGGTTGAAAACCAGAGAAAAGGAACTATCAGCCCTGCTGATAAAGTGGAAAGTAGCATTTGAATGAATGCCTGGCCTGAGGAAGCCGTACCACGAATCTTTTCAAAACGATCAAGTGCAGCAATTGACAAAACAGGCATAGCCAAAGCCATGCCAATATTATAGAGAGCCACAAATCCAGTATTAAGAATTAGATTAGTATCAAAAAAAGTACAAAAAAGAACGTTAAGAGTCGTTATTAAACCCATCCATGCATAGGCAAGTTGAATAGTTTTTTTTTGCGTCAATTTTCCGGCAGCTTTTTTTGATAAGAAAGAACCAAAAATCATTCCTGATACAGTAGGTATGAAAAGATAGCCAAATTGAGATGAATTGAGACCTAAGTGATTCATAACAAATATTGGGCTTGCTAAAACATATAAAAATAATCCTGAGAAGTTTGCGCCTAGGGCAATTATGAGCATCAGAAATTCTTTATCAGAAAAAATAGTTTTATAGCGATATGTAAGTGCAGAAAAAGAAAAAGAAACGCGTTTTGTTTGAGGCATTGTTTCAGGTAAAAATTTCATAGCAGCAATTAAAGAAACAGAAGCATAGAGTGCTAGAAATATAAAAATACTATGCCAATGAATGCCTAGCAAAAGACCGCCAATCATAGGTGCTATTGCAGGTGCAATACCGAATAACATTTGAATGGTAGCCATGACACGCTGCGCTTCAGGGCCTTGGAATAAATCGCGCACCATAGCGCGAGCTACGACATTTCCTGCTCCACCACCTAAGCCTTGTAAAATCCGACCTAGCCATAACATCTCAACGTTTTTCGCAAAAGCAGAACAAAGAGAACCTAAAATAAAAATTCCTAAACCTATTTTAATGGTATCAATTCGACCAATGGCATCAGAAATAGCACCATGAAATAAAGTCATTAATGCGTAAGGGAATAAATAAAAAGTAAGACTTTGCTGAATTGCATGCGGTGTTGTTTCTAAATCATTTGTCATGACATGAAACGCTGGTAAATAAGTATCAATAGCAAAAGGTGCTAATGCAGCCAAACTAGCCAAAACAAAGACACGGATCATATGAGATGAAATCATAGTTTTAGATTTTAAAGGAAAAATGAAGCTAAAAACTTAGGGTGTGGCGTGGAAGTCTTTAACAAGTTCTTTGACTTCACCTGAAATAATCTTTTTAGAGTTTTTATCATTTCTAAAAAGAATAGGTTGCGCTTGAAGAACTGGATTTTGAGCATCTTCAATCGCTTTTTCGATAATGTGATGGTTGGGCGACAAACTGCATACTGGGTCAGCACTTTCAGCATCACCTGACAAAAGGAAAGCTTGGCAACGACAGCCACCTAAATCTTTTTCTTTTTCAGGGCAAGTTCTGCATGGCTCTTTCATCCAACTGTCGCCACGATATCGATTAAATGCCGGCGAATCTTGCCAAGCCCACATAAGTCCTTTGTCACGCACATTTGGAAATTCAATATTAGGTAATACACGCGCTGAATGGCAAGGAAGTACATCCCCATTCGCAGTGACAATCATAAAGACTTCACCCCAACCATTCATACATTTCTTAGGACGATCTGAGAAATAATCAGGCACTACAAAAAATACTTTCATTTTATTACCAACTTTTTCTCTAAATTCATTCGTCACTTTTTCTGCGTAATCAATTTGCTCTTTAGTAGGCATTAATTGATTACGATTAACAAGCGACCATCCGTAATATTGCGTATTAGCTAATTCAACATAGTCAGCACCTAAAGCTTCAGCCATCTCTAAGATTTCTTTGATATGTCCAATGTTATAGCGATGAATTACAACGTTAAGTACCATCGGATAACCATGGCTCTTAATCATAGCTGCAACTTTTTTCTTTAATTCAAAAGTTTTTGTATTAGTAATGAAATTATTAATTTCTTCAGTGATGTCATGCATGGAAAGCTGAATATGATCCAATCCACCCTCTTTAAATGCTTGAATTCTTTTTTCAGTTAAGCCAACACCCGAAGTAATCAGATTGCTGTAATAACCTAATTTTTTTGCCTCAACCACGATTTCCTCAATGTCATCACGAAGGAGTGGCTCTCCTCCTGAGATACCTAATTGAAGTGCACCCAATTTTCTTGCGTCGCGTAAGACATTGATCCATTGCTCGGTTGACAATTCGTTTTGCGTATGTTTGTCGTAATCAGTAGGGTTATAACAAAATGCACAATGAAGCGGGCATCGATAGGTAATTTCAGCCAATAACCATAACGGCTGGGTATGTGTGACGGATGCTGCTACACCATTATTTTGTGTTGCCATCTTATTGCCCCCTTAATTAGCTTTCTCAATCCAAGCTTTATCTAAAGCGAATTGGATCATTGATAGAATATCTTTTTCAATACCTTCCACATCTTTAAATTTTATTTTTAAAGAAGCTATTATTTGATCGACTGAGTTTTTTCCATCAACCAAACTTAAGACCTCACCTGCACTCCCATTTAATTTCACCATACCTTCAGGAAATAAAATGACATGGGATTGTTGTGCTTCTTCCCATTGAAATCGATGATGGGCTGCAATCTTGAATATATTTTTTTGCTCAATCGTCATTTTTAGTATCTTGGTTGTCTTAAATAATCGCGATCTTCAACTTTAATATTTGAAGATGCAAGCATGATGGAATCTGCAATTACCCATAACACATCAAGTTTAAATTGAAGGATATCTAATGCACGTTCTTGCATCGCACGTGACTGACTAAAATAATCAAGTGTCACAGATAACCCTTGCTCTACGTCACGTCTTGCCTCTGTTAAACGTTTTTTGAAATAAGACAGGCCTGATTCTTTAATCCAAGGATAAACTTCTGGCCATGAACTGATACGTTGCTGATGAATATGTGGTGCGAATAATTCTGTGAGTGATGAACAAACTGATTCTTGCCATGGTCTTTGTCTTGCAAAGTTAACATATGCATCGACTGCGAAACGAACTCCTGGACTCACATGCTTTAAAGATCTTCTCGAGTTAAGCCAACCGCTTCACCTAACTTCACCCAAGCCTCAATACCACCTTCGGCACCATCAACACCATCATGATCTGTAATTCTTACAATCCATTGCTTTCTTACTTCTTTATCAGGGCAGTTAGACAGAAT
>DATCVG010000054.1:0-5017 GCA_036567085.1 Candidatus Methylopumilus sp. | reverse complement strand
AAGAGGTTATAAGAAAAGTAATTTAATGATTGAGATCATCTAACTTCTGATAGACCTCGATCTTATTTTCCGCACAAAAACTTTTCCATTCAAAAAAATTAGTCCAATCACTTAAGAAAATAAAATCCAAATTATTTTTTTTAGCGACTTGATAGTCATATTTAGAATCGCCAATAAATAATGCTGGCTTTTGTCCAGTAGATTTTTTCAATTCGCGGGTCACAATATCTTCTTTTGAATCAGGGCTTCCGAAAATGCCTACATCAAAATATTTTAATAAATTTTTTCTGGTAAATAATCGGATAATCTCTTCTTGATCGCCACCAGAGACAATCATCCAATTAGAATCTTTAGTTTTTTCTCTCAAGGCTTCAAGGCCTTCAGCGATCTCGCAATTTTCTAAAAGTCTTTCAACCTGGTAATTAAGTTGATTTAAAAGATGATTCATCGAAATATTATCTACTGTCTTATTAAGAATTTTTTCTAAAAAATAACTGAATTTAATATTTCGAGATATGCCGGTATACTCGATATGGTGATTCACTAACTTCATGGCATCTTCCTCGGATGCGCCGAACTCAAGTGCTGTTAATCGGTAGGCTTCTATCTTGAGAAAATTTGAATTAAGTATGACGCCATCACAATCAAATAAGATTGTCTTGTATTGAGAAATAGAAAGCATGAAATTGAATTAAGGGCGTTTAATCGCGCTTGCTTCTTTTGCTAATTTTGTAATTTCAATCCAATTTTTGTTGCCAACGAGATCTTTTGGAGTCAGCCAAGTACCCCCACAAACTGGTACATTCGGTAAACTTAAAAAGTCAGGTGCTGACTGAACAGTCACACCACCTGTAGGACAGAATTTGACATCTGAGAAAGGGCCTGCAAATCCTTTGAGAAGATTAATTCCCCCTACTGCAACCGCAGGAAAGAGTTTCAGGAAATAATAGCCATCATTATTCGCCATCATCACTTCACTTCCAGTTGATACCCCTGGCAATAAAGATAATCCAATATCCAAACAATGTTTACCAACTTCTGTTGTATAGCCTGGACTCACAGCGAATTGACATCCAATTGATTTTGCAGCCGAGGCATCAGCTTTGGTTCTTACCGTGCCTGCACCTACAATCGCTTCAGGTAAATGCTTAATAATACGATCCATAGCATCAAGGGCGCATGAAGTTCTTAATGTGACTTCTAAAACTTTAATACCACCTTCAAGTAAAGCTTCTGCCATAGGCACAGCATCTTCTAGTTTATCAATCACAATGACTGGAATTACTGGACCGTAATTTGCTAAATCTAATGTCTTCATATTGTCCTTATACAATTTATAGCCAGGAGATTGCCCCTTCTTCGGCAGAAATCACATTTTTTCTCATGCCAGCAAATAATTCACGTCCGATATCATGCGCATTATTATTTCTGTGTTGGTCAGAAAGATTTTCATTCTCTCTCTCATACCAAGTATCTTCATCAACTAATGCATTTAAAGTCCCAACCATCGCGTTTAATCGAATCATATCGCCGTTGCGAATTTTACCAATAGGTCCGTTAGCAGAAGCTTCTGGGCTTAAGTGAATTGCAGCTGGAATTTTTCCAGAAGCGCCACTCATTCTTCCATCAGTAACCAAAGCTACTTTAAACCCTTTATTTTGAAGCACTGCTAAAGGAGGTGTAAGCTTGTGAAGCTCAGGCATTCCATTGGCTTTAGGTCCTTGGAATCTTACAACCGCAACGAAATCTTTTTCAAGTTCACCTCGATCAAAAGCACTAAGTAATTCTTCTTGCGTGTCAAAAATAATTGCGGGCGCCTCAATAATATATCGATCTTGAGGTACTGCAGAAATTTTAATCACGGAGCGGCCAAGATTACCTTTTAAAAGCTTTAAGCCACCGGACTGATTAAAAGGATTGTTTGCTGTTCTCAAAATTGTTTCATCGCCACTCTCTTTTGGCAGATCTTTCCAGATAAGTTTGCCATTTTCTTTTATAGGTTTTTTTGTATATTCATTTAAGCCACCTTCACTTACAGTCATTACTTCCGGATACATACATCCAGTTTCAATTAATTCTCGAATCACATATGCAGGACCGCCTGCAGATTGGAATTCATTTACATCCGCTTTACCATTTGGATAAATACTTGCTAAAAGGGGTGTTGAACTAGCAAGATCATGGAAATCAGTCCAGTCAATAATAATACCAGCGGCTCTCGCAACTGCCACCCAATGAATAAGGTGATTAGTAGATCCGCCTGTGGCGAGTAATGCTGCCATTGCATTTACTATGACTCGCTCATCTACTAATTTACCAATGGGTTTATTTTGTTTATTTTTAATAATGCTTAAAAGAGATCGAACTGACTCACGCGTAATTTCTTCTCTAATATCTTCGCGAGGATGAATAAATGCTGCGCCTGGAATATGAAGACCCATTGCCTCCATAAGCATTTGATTGCTATTCGCAGTACCATAAAATGTACACGTACCTTCGCCATGATATGCAGCAGACTCGGAAGCGAGTAATTCTTCACGCCCTACTAACCCTTGCGCATATTTTTCACGCATTTTAGATTTTGAAGTATTGTCGATACCAGTAGACATTGGCCCTGCCGGTACAAAAATTGTGGGTAAATGTCCAAAATGTAAGGCTCCAATTAACAAGCCAGGGACAATCTTGTCACAAATACCTAGCATTAATACGCCATCAAACATGTCATGCGATAACGCAACTGCTGCAGACATCGCTATGGTGTCTCGAGAAAATAAACTTAACTCCATGCCCGGCTCGCCTTGGGTAATTCCATCACACATGGCTGGCACACCCCCAGCTACTTGGGCGGTAGCATCAAGCTTATTAGCTTCATCACGAATAAGTGAAGGATAATTTTCATAAGGCTTATGTGCTGACAGCATATCGTTGTAAGCCGTTACAATCGCAATATTAGGTTTTTTCTCACTAATAATTCTTAATTTATCATTTTTAGGAAGAGCGGCAATCGCATGAGCAACGTTAGCACAGCCTAAGCGATCTGCTCCTCGCTGCCTTTGAAGCATTGCATCAATACGTGATAAATAAGCAACACGTGTTGGTCTACTTTTTTCTTTGATTCTTTCAGTGATTTCTATGATGGACTGTTTCATTTAATATATTCATTATGTTGAAGAAATAAAAATTTGTATCTGATTCCATTATCCTAGAAACACTTAAGAAGCGTCAAATAATTAAACATTAATTTATGTTTTAAGTTATTTGTAGGTATTGATTTATATGCGAAAATTCACTATATGGTTCGCATACTCATCATTAAAACATCCTCGCTCGGGGATGTTATTCACTGTTTGCCCGTTGTTAATGATATTAAATATTTTGTCCCTGAAAGCTCAATTGATTGGTTAGTTGAAGAATCATTTGCTGACATCCCAAGGCTTCATCCTGAAATTCATTCAGTTATCACTATCTCTCTGAGGACTTGGAAAAAAAACCTCAGAAAAAAAACAACATGGACAGGCCTTTATAAAGCAATTAAAGCAATTCGCCAGGAGCACTATGACATAGTGATTGATTTCCAGGGATTACTTAAAAGTGCGTTTTTTAGTTTATTTACTCATGGAGACATTCATGGCTTTGATAAAGCCTCTATTCGAGAGGCAACTGCTTCTTATTTTTACAAACACACACATACTGTATCAAAACAAATTCATGCTGTAGTTCGCAATCGAGAATTAGCAGCTAAATGTTTTCAATACGATCTAATGGATCATCCTGCTCATTTTGGATTAGAAATTCATAATATCACCAACTTTAATCTATCAGAGCGCTATGTCGTTCTAATTCATGGATCAAGCAAAAAAACCAAACAGTGGCCTATAGGTCATTGGCAGAAAATTGTTCAATTTTTTAATATTTTAGGTCTTAGAGTTTTATTGCCATGGGGTAACCTTGAAGAATACGAGATCTCCAAAATACTTCGAAAAACATCTACCAATTGCTTAGTACTCCCTAAAATGAAGATTAGCGATCTTGCTAATATTATTTCGAGCGCAAAATGTGTTGTGGGTGTTGATTCGGGACTGACTCATCTTTCAAATGCTCTTGGAATTCCAACTATAGGTCTATACATGGACAGCAATCCATACCTTACTGGCGTCTACCCTAATATTAAAGTACCGTCTGTTAATTTAGGCGAAATTGGTGTCATTCCCACTGTCGAATCAACGATTTCCCAAATCGAAGCAATTATTTAACTTTAATACCTTGAAATTTAAAGTTTTACCCCCAAATTTATTCTAAGTTGTAATTTTTCAAAAGTTTTAAAAGGCAAAATTATGAATGTAGAAGATAAAGAAAATCCATCTATTGATGATGCAAACAACAATCCAGATCAGCCTATTTCAAGTACCCCGGAAGATCAAATAAAAATTCTCGAAGAAAAATTAGCTGAAGCTCAAGCTCAAGTACTTTATGTTAAAGCTGAAGGGGAAAATATAAGAAAACGTTCTTTCGAAGATATTGATAAAGCCAGAAAATTTGCACTAGAAAAATTTAGCGGTGAATTACTCTCTGTAAAAGATAGTCTCGATGCAGCTTTAACGGTTGAAAATGCAAATATAGATAGTTATAAAAATGGTGTGGAGCTCACACAAAAACAACTTATTAATGTATTTGAGAAGTTCGGTATACATGAAATTAAAGCATTAGGTGAAAAATTCGACCCTAATCAACACCAAGCAATCAGCATGGTTGAATCAGAAGAAGAGCCAAATAAAATTTTAACTGTTCTTCAAAAAGGTTACCTATTGAATGAAAGAGTTATAAGACCAGCTCTGGTCACCGTATCAAAAAGTAAAAATATATAAGCTCTTGAAATATTCAAGACTGTCCCAATTATAGACACATCAAATTAAATAGATTTTTTAAGGAAAAAAAATGGCTAAAATTATTGGTATTGACTTAGGAACAACAAACTCCTGTGTGGCTGTTATGGAGGGTGGAAAGCCTAAGGTGATTG
>DATCVG010000053.1:0-3145 GCA_036567085.1 Candidatus Methylopumilus sp. | reverse complement strand
TCAGCACTCGAGGCTGGATTTATTGCTGCAGGCGTCAATGTGTATTTAACAGGCCCTATGCCAACTCCAGCGGTTGCTTATCTTACCAAAGCCTTAAGATCGCAAGCAGGTATTGTGATCTCTGCCTCACATAATCCGTTTCCAGATAACGGTATTAAAATATTTTCAGAAGCTGGAGAAAAGTTACCTGACGCTTTTGAAGCAGAAGTGGAATTAGCATTAAGCCAACCTATCACAACAGTATTGCCTCACGAGCTTGGAAAAGCCAAGCGTGTGGATGATGCAGAAGGTCGTTATGTTGAGTTTTGTAAAAGTACATTTCCAGAAAAACTTAATCTTCGCGGTCTCAAGATGGTGCTCGATTGCGCCCATGGTGCGACTTATCATGTAGCCCCTAAAATATTTTCTGAACTTGGTGCGGAAGTGATTGCTATCGGTAATGAGCCTGATGGATTTAATATTAATCACGATGTGGGTTCCACGCATCCTAAAACCATCAAAGAAGCCACCTTAAAACACAAGGCAGATTTAGGTATTGCTTTTGATGGCGATGGTGATCGTGTCGTGATGATTGACCACTTAGGAAATATCATTGATGGCGATCAACTCCTTTTAGTGATCACACGTGCCTTAAAAGAAAAAAATCAATTAAAAGGGGGCGTGGTTGGAACACTCATGACGAATATGGCGATTGAAAAAGCGCTCCATGATTTAGGCGTTGAATTTGTAAGAACGCAAGTAGGTGATCGCTATGTTTTAGAAGCCTTGCTTGAAAAAGGTTGGCTCATTGGCGGAGAAAATTCAGGCCACATACTTACCCTTGATCAGCATTCAACGGGAGACGCTATCATTGCTTCCTTGCAAGTTTTAAAATCTTTAAGACTTCTCAATCAATCACTTCATGAGGCGACCAAAGATTCACCGCTCTATCCTCAAGTATTAATTAATGTTGAGACACACAAAAAAATTGATTTAGAAAAAAATACATTAATTCAGGATGCTGTAAAAAAGGTAGAAGTTCAATTGAATAGCAAAGGGCGCGTGCTCTTAAGACCTTCGGGTACAGAGCCTAAGATTCGTGTCATGGTCGAGGGTGAAGATTTTGAGGCAGTTAAAAATCATGCGCACTTTATTGCTGATAGAGTGAGAGAAGTTGCCTAACTAAAATCCAAATATTTTTAATAGCCAATCATGAAGGAAGGGATTTGTAATCCAAAGTTAATCATAAAAGTATGAATCAATTTGACAGAGTTAACCGAATTTACCGGTAATGTAATCTTCTGTTTCTTTTCTGCTTGGGTTTGTGAAGATCTTATCTGTTGCATCAAACTCAATCATCTCACCTAGGTACATATAAGCTGTGTAATCAGAAATACGTGCAGCCTGCTGCATGTTATGTGTCACGACCAGGATAGATAATTTATTTTTTAATCCAGACATCAGCTCTTCAATATTCACAGTTGCAATAGGATCAAGAGCGGAAGTGGGCTCATCGAATAACATAATTTCAGGGTCAGTCGCTAAAGCACGCGCAATACATAAACGTTGCTGTTGACCACCGGATAAATTAAAAGCTAAATCTTGTAATCTATTTTTAACTTCATTCCAAAGCGATGCACCTTTTAATGCTTCCTCTACCTTATCATCAACCGCAGACTTTGATCTTTCACCGCGCACTCTTAATCCGTAGGCTACATTCTCGTAAATAGATTTTGGAAATGGATTGGGCTTTTGAAACACCATACTAATACGCATGCGCACTTCAATAGGATCAACACCTTTAGCAAGGACGTTTGTATTATCAGGATGAAGAAGAATTTGACCCTCATAGCGATTACCAGGATAAAGGTCATGCATGCGATTAAAGCAACGTAAGAATGTAGATTTACCACAACCTGAAGGTCCAATGAGGGCAGTGATTTTATTTTCATAGACAGGAAGACTTACATTTTTTAATGCCTTGGTTCCATTCGCATAAAAAAAGTTAAGATTCTTTGCTTCAGCTTTAATGTTTAATTTATTTTCTGACATTTTTTTTCCTGTAAATAAAATTTACCATTTAATATTTTTTCTAATGCGATAACGTAACCAAATTGCTGTGCCGTTCATCAGAAGTGTGAGCATGATAATCACGACACCAGCTGCAGCCGCGTTAATATGAAATGCATGCTCAGGTCGTGAGAGCCAGCTAAACATTTGAATCGGTAGAACGGTAAATCCAGACTGTAACCATTCAAAGGAAATAAATGGCGCTGAACTAGAAATAGGCGCTGGCGGTAAAAACGCGATGAAGGTGAGGGCACCCACAGTAATAATGGGCGCTGTTTCACCGAGCGCTCTTGCCATACCAATAATAATACCGGTCAGAATACCGCCAAATGAATATTGAATGACGTGGTGCAATACAACCTGCCACTTCGTCGCACCTACTGCATAAGCAGCTTCACGAATGGCAATAGGAATAGATCGAATAGCCTCGCGCGTGGATACGATGACAATAGGTAACATTAAAAGACCGAGTGTGAGTCCTGCAGTCACAATCGTTTGTCCAAGATGAAAGGTGTATACAAAAAGCCCCAGTGCGAGTAAGCCATAAATAATGGATGGTACACCTGAAAGATTGGTGATATTAATTTCAATAATGTCAGTAAACCAATTCTTCGGTGCATATTCTTCTAAGTAAACACCAGCCGCAACCCCCATAGGGACTGCAGTAATAAAAGTGACCAGCATAATCAGTGACGAACCCACCCATGCCGACAAAATACCAGCGTGTGCTGCACGTCTTGATGGAAAGTCGGTAAAGAATTCATAATTTAATTTAGGGTAGCCATCCATCAAAAGATCGACAAATAGAATAAGCAATGTAAGGAGGGCGAATATGATGGTCAATAAACCAATCGATGAAAAAATAAAGTCGTTACGCTTATGCTTTCGAATCATAGCGCGCACTTCGGTAAGCGTTTTAGGCTTGATTAAACTAAATTCAGAGTCCATATTATCCCCCACCATACATTAATACCTCTCTGCAAAACGTTTACGAGCCATATGACCTAGAATGTTAAATAAGAAGGTCAGTAAAAATAAGACCATACCTGCTGCAAAAATACTCTGATAGCCTAAGCTACCATGAGGTAAATCTCCC
>DATCVG010000052.1:0-9132 GCA_036567085.1 Candidatus Methylopumilus sp. | reverse complement strand
ATATGCCCATAACGAACCCGATGCGTATGCGTCAGGTGAAAAATATTTTCCAGATAATTTAGAACCTATTGAATTTTATAAGCCTACAACTCGAGGATTAGAGAGTAAAATTCTTGAAAAAATGAATTATTTAAAATCTCAAGACAAGCAAAAGAAATAGGATATTTATGATAGATATTCAGTTATTAAGAAATGATATTGAATTTGTTAAACAAAAGCTTTTAAGTCGAGGCTTTGATCTTGATGTAAGCACTTTTCAGTCATTGGAAAATCTAAGAAAAGATCTGCAGGTTAAGACGCAAGATCTTCAAGAAAAAAGAAATTCTATTTCAAAAGAAATAGGTCTTGCAAAATCTAGGAATGAGAATACTGACTTACTTATGAAGAGTGTCAATGCTATTTCTGATGATTTAAAAGCAGGCGAGTCAGAATTGGCTGAGCTTCAAGAAAAAATCAATCAGTTTATGCTGAATCTTCCTAATATTCCTCACGAATCTACTCCTTTAGGTAAGTCTGAAGCTGATAATAAAATAATTAAGACGGTAGGCGAGCCTAAAAAATTTACTTTTAAGGTTAAAGATCATGTTGATGTGGGTGCAAATCATGGACTTAATTTTGATTTAGGTGCAAAGCTTTCTGGAGCTCGTTTCGTAGTGATGGAAGGTAAGCTTGCAAAGCTGCATCGTGCTATTGCGCAATATATGCTCGATACTCAAACAGAGAAACATGGTTACAAAGAGTGTTATACGCCTTACTTAGTCAATAGTGAGACATTAATAGGCACAGGACAGCTCCCTAAGTTCGAAGCTGATCTTTTCAGCCTTTCACATAATGAAAGTAAATTATATTTAATTCCAACTTCTGAAGTGACGCTAACAAATTTTGTTCGAGATGAAGTCGTTAAGCAATCCGATCTCCCGATTAAATTAACAGCACATACACCATGCTTTAGGTCAGAAGCTGGGTCATATGGAAAAGACACGCGCGGTATGATTAGGCAACATCAATTTGATAAAGTTGAAATGGTTCAGATTGTGAATCCTGATAAAAGCTACGAAGCATTAGAAGAGATGGTTTCGCATGCTGAGTTTATTTTGACTTCATTAGAGCTTCCATATCGATTGTTGTCATTATGTACAGGTGATATGGGCTTTAGCGCAGCAAAAACTTTTGATTTGGAAGTTTGGCTTCCATCACAAAATACATATCGTGAAATTTCATCTGTTTCAAATTGTGAAGCTTTCCAGGCTAGACGATTAAAAGCCAGATTTAAAAGTGAAGATGGAAAGAATTTATTTCTTCATACATTAAACGGTTCTGGATTGGCTGTCGGCAGAACTTTGGTTGCAGTTATTGAAAACTATCAGAACGAAGATGGCAGTATTATGATACCCAAAGTATTGATTCCTTATATGGGCGGTATTGAAAAGATCTAGCTTCTCCAAATTTCGCGAACATTTCCATTGTGGCTAATTAGAGCGCCATGAGCCAAATTGTAAAAAATACCATGTTCTACTATGCCAGGTGTTATTGAAAGTAAGGTATTTAAGTTCTCACTACTCTTTTCAGCAAAATTAAAATCAAGTACAAAATTTCCACATGAAGTAATGGCATAACCATCTTTTGCTGCATTGATTCTAATATCCCCTGTACCTTTTTTCATTAAGACATTTTTTATAAGCTCCCAGGCGAATGGATGAACTTCTGAGGGGATGGGGAAATTATCTCCAATATTTTTAACGATTTTAGACTCATCCGCAATAACGATAAATTTTTTGGCTGCACGTGCAAGCAGCTTTTCTCGAACGAGATCATATCCACGCCCTTTAAGTAAAGTAAGGTCAGGTGTAATTTCATCTGCCCCATCAATATAAAGATCAATTTCTTTTATTTGATCCATTGATAAGAGGGGTAAACCAGCTTCTTTTGCTTTAATCATACTTACAACAGAACTTGATACCGCTCTTATATTTAATTTTTCTTCTTTATTTCGTTTAGCTAAGGCATCAATAAAGAAGTTAGCAGTGGATCCAGTACCTAAGCCCACAATCATATTTTCACTAACATATTGTAAAGCTTGATGTGCGACTAATTCTTTATCGTTCATGATATTCCCTCTCAATGAATGCAGCCTTTAAAGCTTATAATATTGGTAATCATTTATACATGCAATATATGTCAATAGAAGCAAATAATCAAAATAAAGAATCACTATCAATCATAAATATTGATGGCTCGGATAGCTATTCTTTAGCTAGATATATTCAAGATGAAGTTATTAAGAATAAAAAAAATTTAGCTATTTTTACTGAGACTGCATTCGAAGCAAGACGTCTCATGGAAGAAATGCTTTGGTTTAGTCCAAACTTAAAAATTAATCTTTTGCCTGATTGGGAAACCCTCCCTTATGATCATTTTTCTCCTCACCCTGATCTAATCTCCGAAAGACTCCTTACACTCTACCAAGTTACTCAGAAAAGTTTTGATGTGGTTATTATACCTGTGACAACTGCGCTACATTTATTGCCACCCAAGAGTTATATTCAGCAATTTAGCTTTCATTTCGCCAAAGCGCAGAAAGTTGATATTGAGGCTTTTAAAAATCAACTAACACTAAATGGTTATATGAATGTCGTTCGCGTAATGGCTCCAGGCGAGTTTTCAGTGAGAGGCAGTTTAATTGATTTATTTCCTATGGGAAGCATAGTTCCATATCGTTTAGATTTTTTTGGTGATGAGATTGATTCTATTCGAACATTCGATGTTGACTCACAAAGAACACTTTATCCTGTAAATGAAATTAAATTACTCCCTGCGCGAGAATGTCCGATGGATGAAAAATCAATCAGTACATTTAGACAAAATTACCGAGAACGCTTTGAAGGAGATCCATCTCGCTCTTCGATCTATAAAGAAATTAGTAAAGGGATTCCTATAGGTGGTATTGAATGGTACATGCCCTTATTTTTCCATGAGATGAGTGATATTTTTAGCTATTTCTCGGATAACACTATTATTTATAAGCACGGTAATCTTGATCATGCATGTAATCATTTTTGGCAAGAAACTGAGAAACGCTTTCGATTATTTGCTTATGATGCTGAACGCCCAATATTAGAACCTAAAGATCTTTTACTTAAATCAGATCAATTTTTCAAATCTATTAATGCATATAAACAATTCGATTTAAAAAGGCCGGAAATATTTGAGAAAATTCCAGATGTATCTATTGATCGAAAAAATATTCAGCCTTTAGCAAAGCTTGATCAATTTATCTCCGAAAATACCAAAAAGATTTTTATTTTAACTGATAGTTTAGGTCGTCGAGAAACCGTTTCTGAGCTTTTAAAAATAGGTGGTATCAAGTTTAAATCTGCAGATGGTTGGTCTGAATCTTTAAATATGAATGATCAAGTTGTATTAACAGTAAGTCCAGTTCATCAAGGCTATATTTCATCAGAGCATATTGTAATTACAGAGTCTGAGCTTTATGTGAATACTGTCCGCCAATCAAAAAGGCGTCAACGCGATAAGAACTTTTCAAGTGATGCAATGGTGCGTGACTTGTCCGAGCTAAAAGATAGCGATCCAATTGTTCATCAACAATATGGTGTTGGGCGATTTAGAGGATTATTTAATTTAGATTTCGGTGAAGGCGAAAGTGAATTTTTACTTTTAGAGTATTTTGGTGACGATAAACTTTATGTTCCTGTATCTAATTTAGATCTTATCTCCCGCTATTCTGGAGGGCCAGCAGAAACCGCACCTCTTCATAAGTTAGGTTCTGATCAATGGGATAAAGCAAAAAAGAAAGCTTTAAAGCAGATTCATGATACTGCAGCTGATCTTTTAAATATCTATTCTCAAAGATCTATTAAGAAAGGCTATGCCTTTAAGATTAATTTACAAGACTATGAAAGATTCACAGATGGATTCCCGTTTGAAGAAACTGAAGATCAATTATCAGCAATCAATGCAGTCATCAATGATATGGAATCCCAAAAGCCTATGGATCGTCTTATATGTGGCGATGTAGGATTCGGTAAAACAGAGGTAGCATTAAGAGCTGCTTTTATTGCAGCGAATGATGGTAAACAAGTCGCAATATTAGTGCCTACAACACTTCTTGCTGAGCAGCACTACAATAATTTTATGGATCGTTTTTCAGATTCACCCATTAAGATTGCAGAAATTTCTCGTTTTAAATCTAAAAAAGAACAAGCTGAGTCACTTATAAAATTAGCAAATGGTGAAATTGATATCATTATTGGTACACATAGGCTTATTCAGAATGATATTAAATTTAAAAATTTAGGTTTGATTATTATTGATGAAGAACACCGTTTCGGCGTCCGCCAAAAAGAATTACTTAAAGCAATACGCGCGGAAGTTGATGTCTTAACTCTAACGGCAACACCTATTCCTCGAACACTATCTATGGCTATGGAAGGTTTGAGAGAATTTTCCATAATTTCTACGCCCCCTCAGAAACGCTTATCAATTAAAACATTCGTAAATAATTATTCGGAAGGCATTATTCGCGAAGCAGTTTTAAGAGAATTTAACCGTGGCGGCCAAGTGTATTTCTTGTACAACGATGTTGAAACTATCCTTTCAATGAAAGAAAAATTAGAAAAATTAATACCTGAAGCAAGAATTGAAATTGCTCATGGACAAATGCGAGAGCGGGAACTTGAAAGAGTTATGCATGATTTTTATCAACAAAAAGCTAATATTTTGCTTTGCACAACAATTATTGAAACGGGTATAGATATTCCTTCAGCGAATACAATTATTATGAATCGCGCAGACATGTTTGGATTAGCGCAACTTCATCAACTTAGGGGTAGGGTAGGAAGATCTCACCATCAAGCATACGCTTATTTACTTGTTGATCCGGACAGAAAAATTAGTAGTCATGCTCAAAAACGATTAGAAGCTATTCAACTTTTAGAGGATTTAGGAGCTGGATATTATCTTGCCATTCATGATCTGGAAATTCGGGGCGCCGGAGAGCTTCTTGGGGATAATCAAAGTGGCCAAATGCACGAAATTGGATTTAATCTTTATGTCGACATGTTGAACTATGCTGTTAAGCAACTCAAATTAGGTAAAAAATTAAGTCTCGATAATCCAATTCAAAAAAATACCGAAATTAACCTGCATACGCCGGCTATTATTACAAATAGTTATTGTGGTGATATCAATGAAAGACTTGTGCTCTATAAACGTTTATCAGGACTCAATGATCATGAAGCGTTAATGGACATGAAAGAGGAGTTGATAGATCGTTTTGGTGTCATGCCTGAACAAACGCAATCACTTATTTCTTTTCATGATTTGAGAATTTTTATTCAACATCTCGACATTAAGAAAATAGATGCTAGTGACACTTCAATTCAAATTACTTTTGCAAGTGATAGTAAAATGGACCCATTAAAGCTTATTAAACATCTGAGTGAGGATAAGCGGTGTCGCATGAATGGCCCGGATAAAATTAAAATAGGTGTTACAATTGTTGATATTTTAGAAAGAGTCAAATTTATTAAAGATTTTTTAAAAAAAATTTCAATCTAAATTTTCAATCGCATAAGTTTGGGTACAAAGTCCTCAATTTTACTATTCGGTGTTTCTATTTTAATATTTATTATAGGTTTTGCCTCCTGAAAATTCCTGCCGTAAATATCCCAAAGTATAGCTAGAAATGAATTTGATGCAGCCTTCATTTCATCTTTAAATACTATAGAACCTATAAGGTGAAGTTTCATTTTTGCTCTTGTCATAGCAACATAAAGTAATCTTTTTAATTCATTTTCTTCCTTATTTTTTTCAATGTTATAAATAAGATTATGTAAGTGAGGTAATTTGTTATCTGGTTCGCTAAATGCTGTTATATAACACATATGATTATTATTGATGAAATTATCAGATACGATCATTTTTTTTTCTGTTGAGCGTGTAGTTGAATTTAATGATGGAATAATGACTGTATCGAATTCAAGGCCTTTAGCTTTATGAACTGTGAAAAATTGTATACGCTCCTCGGCTGATGGAATGTCTGATAAGTATGTTTTTGTAATTTGATATTCGACTGATTCAAAATCAATAGCTATAGGTGTACTCGATGTTTGCAAAATATCGAAAAACTTATTGATATCTACGATATCATTTGGGTGATGAAGGCATTTCTCTCCCCCTAAATTTATCCAAACTGATTCTATAAGTCTTCTAATATGAGTCATATTTTGATGCTCAAATGCATCATTTAGTATGTCGACTAGTCGGTTGATCCTTTTTTTTCCATCAGCAGAAATATTATTCATTTTGTTTGTATTATGAATAATTTCCCACACAGTAGATGAGTGGTCATCTTGAAAAAGTACAGCTAAATCATTAAGTGTGATGCCACACCATGGAGCCCTGAGAATTGCAAGCCAATGAATTCTGTCGCTTAAGTCAAGCATAGCGTAGCTTAAAGAAAGAATATCTTGAATTGATTGATGTTGATCTAATGCATCAATTTCTACAGCATTAAATTTTAAGGTAGGTTTAAATTTTCGAATGTAATTAATTAATTCCGAAAGATGACTTCTTGATCTTGTGAGAATAGCAATTTTTTCATTTTCAGGAAATGTATCAATTAAGTTACATACATACTTTGCTTCCTCAGTATCAATATCAGTACCTTCATCAAATGTTAATGCGTGAAATTTGAATTCACTTGCACCGGTATCACTTTCTTTTTTTGCTGAGAAAAAAGGCTTGTAACTTACAGTGCCTTGTTGAATTGAGTCTTCTTTTGGCAGTATTTTTTCAAATATCTGATTCACTTCATTCACGATAAGGGAGGAAGATCGCCAATTATCCTCAAGCCTTATAGTTTCTAAAGGAATTGTATTGAAGCCATATTTTTTAGCTTCAATAAAAATGCTGACATCAGCCTCTCTGAATTTATAGATGGATTGCATAGGGTCACCCACACAGAAAATGGTTTTCTGAGCTTCAGATGCCCAGCCATCAACTATTTTCTTTAAAAAATTAAAGTGACTTCTGCTCGTATCTTGAAATTCATCAATAAGTAAATGTGAAATTTTATAATCTAGAGATAATAAGAGATCACTTACTGTATCATTTTTACCAAGGGCTTCATTGGCTATTTCTATGATCTCGATAAAATCAACTGTATTACTCTGCCTAAATAGCTGTCTTAGTTTTTTATCGCATTGCAGAAGAAGATTCGCAATAGATTTAAGTTTTATGACATATTCTTCATTTATAGGCTCCGGAATATCTTTAATTGTTATTAAACAATCTATATTAGGTAGATTGTGACATTTAGCCTTATAAATTTCGCCTTCTTCATCATTCTTAAATCCTTCTCGCGCTGAAATTGAAATTCGCCTAGTATTTTTATCTGTAAATAAGATTTGTATGATTGTTTGCCATAAAGGGATTTCTTCTACATCAAAATTAAAGCTATTTTTGTTTCCTAGCTTTATATCTCCTCTCAGCTTTACCTTTTCAAGGTAATGAAGCACCTGCATAAGATCATTTAGCTGATCCTGATTTAGTGAATCTTTAATTTTTTGATAAATAGGGTTTATTAAATGTTCAAGGTACGCATTGATTTCTTCGACAATTTTTGTATTTGTTTTTTGAGTAAGTGTCTGGCATCTAGATTTCCACTGATCTCTAATTGACATCATCTCGATTAGACGACGATTAATTTTTTCATATTCATTATCATAATGAATAAAGACAATTTTAATGTCTTCCATACTCTCTTTATTCTGTAATGTCTGTTTAACAGACTCTTCATAAAATTTTTCAGGAGTATCAGTGACATTAGGTTTATCACCCATTTTGCTTAATATAGGAATTTGACTGACAACGGTATGGCAGAATTTATCAATAGTCATCACTTTAAGTCGTGATAGGTCGTGCTCGATGGCCCAGCCTTTTTCTTGTGAGCGCTTTAGAATTGTCTGGGCAAAAGGACTATCGCCTTTTTTAATGCGCTCTAGGATTTTAGACTTCATCTCTGAAGCAGCTTTCTTTGTGAATGTAATGGCTACAATTTCTTCGGGCACATCAACAATAGTGAGAAGTTTTAAATATCGATCCGTGAGTAATCTTGTTTTACCAGAACCTGCAGGAGCTTCAACAATGAATGAGCGTAAATCAAGAGCTCTTTGTCTTAATTGGATGTCACTCATTGGTTCGTTTGCTCAAATTGAAGTATTCGTTCAGGCAACCTTAAGATAGGCTTAACTTTACAATAAGCTAAATCTTTTTCTCGTGTAAATTTGACAGCGGCATTGCCCGACTCATAGCTTTTAATTGCGTTATCAATTCGACATTTCCAGAAGCTAATTAAATCATCCCAAGATTGGTATTTAGTAGCAGAAGAATCTTTAATGCCTTGAAGCAGATCTTTATCTCGACCGATACCAATCCATTGAGGTTTTGGTGAGTTAATAACACCAATCGCAATGGCATCAATAGGTTTATTTGAGGCGAAGAGGGCGTAAAAGGGCATCTGTAGCTCACCATATGCATTTAAGAACCATTCGTTTAGAGTTTTTGTTGTGCCAGATTTATAATCAATAACAATATTGTTTTGATTCACTTCATCGATGCGATCAATCTTGATGTTAAAGCTAAGACAACCCAACTGAATAGATATATTTTTTTCTGTCTCTTTGATTTCAAAATCACCTCTTTTTAATTCATGGCGAATCCATTTTTCAAGGTAGCTTACTAAGCGCATTTCCTCGATATTAAAAAACTCAGACAAAATCCTGGGGTAGTTTTTCTTTTCAATAGATATATTTTTATGCGCAATTTCTTGTATTTTTTTTGATAGCTCTTTTTTATTTAAAGCATTTACTTGAGACGATGATTTATATTCTGTCCAAAATTCTTCTAGGGTTTTATGAAAGAGATTTCCACGCAATCTAGTAGTTAAATTTTCTTCATCTTCATCTTCTATTTGTTTAGCGCCAAGTCTAAATTCATAAAATGCCCAAGCAGGACAGATGGATTGTGCTTCAAGTAATTTTATGCCCGATTTAATTGTCTGCAGCACTTCAATCTTACTTGAAGTACTATCTTCAATATATTCTATATCTT
>DATCVG010000051.1:0-28356 GCA_036567085.1 Candidatus Methylopumilus sp. | reverse complement strand
ATCTTCTCGAGTTAAGCCAACCGCTTCACCTAACTTCACCCAAGCCTCAATACCACCTTCGGCACCATCAACACCATCATGATCTGTAATTCTTACAATCCATTGCTTTCTTACTTCTTTATCAGGGCAGTTAGACAGAATCGCTGCGTCTTTTTGTGGAATACCAATTTGATAATAAAAACGATTTAATACCCAACATTGCAACTGTTCTTTAGTTAATTTTCCTTCATACATCATTACATGAAAAGGATGATAGATATGATAACCCCGCCCCTTTTCACGAAGCTTTTCTTCAAATTCTGACCTTGTCCAAATTTTATCCATAACTAATGATTCCTTTTATAAAACAATATCCATACCATCGTAAGCAACTTCAATACCATGTTGCGTTAGGATGGCACGTTCTTTTGAGTCTTCTCGCAAAATTGGGTTTGTATTATTAATATGTATAAGTACTTTCTTAGCGCGAGGATAACGATCTAATACTTCAATCATTCCACCTTCACCTGACTGAGGATTGTGGCCAATATCCCGGGCCTTCTTAGTCATTAAACCCATATCGATCATTTCTGTATTTGTCCAAAAAGTACCATCCACCATAATGCAATCTGCTTTTTCAAATAAAGGTGGTAAATGTGGTTCAATTTCTCCCAAGCCTGGTGCGTAAAATAATCGCTTTTGAGTTTTTTTATCTTCTATCAGCATGCCAATCGTGTCACCTGGATGCGGATTATTTCGATGCGGAGAATAAGGTGGTGCAGCACTTTTTAATGCAACTGCAGTAAATGTAAGATTTTCTATCTGAGGTATTTCAAACGAAGTTTTTCCATCGGTTGGAATTTCATGATGATTGATACCACAGTAATGATCCAAAATTTTTAAAAGCGGATTACCCGTAGTGAGGTCTTGATACACCATATCCGTACAATACAGCTCACGTTTTTGTGTGCCTTCACGAAGCATCAATAAACCTGTGGTGTGATCGATTTGAGCATCAATAAGCACAATGGCTGAAATTCCAGTATCACGAATAGTTCTACCCGGTTGCAGAGGAGGAAAATCTTGAATTTGTTGCAACACATCAGGTGATGTATTAAAAAGCACCCAATGGATACCATCAGAACTTACACATATGGATGATTGTGTGCGTTTTGTAGCTTTGATAGTTCCCTTTCTGAGGCCATCACAATTTTGGCAATTACAATTCCACTGGGGGAATCCGCCACCCGCACCTGCACCTAATACATGTATACGCATAAAATCCTGTTGATGAGACTAATGTTTAATAGGACGATACTGAGGTAAAAACACCTATTCTCATAGTGGAAATTTGCTAAAGAGAACTCATGAAATCCATGAGTTCTTTAGAGAATTTCGCGGCCAATCACTCTTGCAATACCTCTAAGCTCTCCCATAAGCGTAATAAGTTCTTGAGGATTGATTGCTTGATCTGCATCGCACCATGCTTCGCATGGATTAGGATGCATCTCAACTAAAAGACCATCAGCTCCTGCGGCAATAGCTGCTCTGGATAAAGCTGCCACCATCCATGCTTTACCACCGGCATGAGACGGATCTACGATTACAGGAAGATGTGTTTCTTTTTTTAATACTGGAATCGCAGTGACATCTAATACATTTCTATAATAAGTCTCAAAAGTTCGAATTCCACGCTCGCAGAAAATAATATTATGATTGCCGCCTGCTGCAATATATTCTGCAGCCATTAGCCACTCTGAAATCGTTGCTGACATTCCACGTTTTAAAATCACTGGTACATTGACTTTACCTACTTCTTTTAGAAGCTCAAAATTTTGCATACTCCGAGTACCAATTTGAATCACGTCTACTTTATATTTCATAAAGGTATCAAGTTGTCTTGCATCCATAAGTTCAGTAACAATAGGCAAGCCTTCTTTGTCTGCAGCTTTTCTAAACATTTCTAGTCCTTCAACACCTGTACCTTGGAACGTATAAGGACTTGTGCGAGGCTTGAAGGCACCACCGCGCATAAGCCTTACACCTGCGGCTTTTACAGCCTTTGCAGATTTTTCCATTTGCTCTGGCGTCTCAACTGAACACGGGCCTGAAATAATTTGGATTTGTTTGCCGCCCATGAGATTACCTTTTATATCAATGACGGTATCTTCTTTGTGCCATTCACGTGCAACAATTTTATAAGGCTTTACAATATGAAGTGCTTGCTCAACGCCGGGAAGAGACTCTAAAAGTTCTGGATCTAGGCTACGCTCATCTCCAATTGCACCAATTACTGTTCTCTCAATGCCTCGAGAAACATTGGCTTCTAGGCCTTTTTCTTCTATGCGCTTAATGACCGACTCAATTTGCTCTTCGGTGGCAGCGTTGCTCATTACAATAATCATACTAAATCCTATTTAAATAATCGTTTCTAATGCCTGAATAAATCTTTCATTTTCTTCTTTAAGACCAATGCTGACACGCAAATAATCAGGCATCTCATAATTAGCTACTGGGCGGATAATGATACCCGCTTTTAATAAAGCCTCGTAAACCTGAGAAGCTTTGTCTACCTTGAAACTTATAAAGTTTCCAAAAGTAGGAATAAAGCTTAAATGCAGTTTTTGAAAAGCTGATTCTAATTGTTTTTTGCCATTATTATTCAGTATTTTACTCTCAGTGACAAATGCATCGTCCAATAATGCTGCAACTGCTGCGTCCTGCGCCAAATTATTGACATTAAAAGGCTGTCTTACTCGATTCATAAATTGAATAATTTCAGGGTTGGATGCCCCGAAACCCACTCTTAATCCTGCCAAACCATAAGCTTTTGAAAAAGTTCTTGAGATAATTAAATTTGGAAATTCATTAAGCCATGTAAAGCTCACGGATTTATCATCACCGTCTAGATACTCATCGTAAGCTTCGTCTAAAACCACAATAATATGTTGAGGAATTTTACCTAAAAACGCTTTAAGTTCATTTTTAAGGATAAGTGTTCCTGTGGGATTATTAGGATTCGCAATGAAAATCATCTTCGTTTTTGAAGTGATCGCATCGAACATTTTTGAAAGATCGTGCGAGAAATTATAAGCCGGGACCTTAATACCTATAGCCCCCATAGCCTGAGTTACAAGACTATAAACAGCAAAAGCATGTTGTGAAAAAATAACTTCATCACCCACTTTTAAAAATGTACGTGCAGTTAACTCTAAAATATCGTTTGATCCATTTCCAAAAATTAAACCATCAGGATTTAAATTAAATTTATGACTAACAGCGTCTTTTAATTTAAATGCATTACCATCAGGATAGCGATAAATCTCATCAATAGATTTTAAAATCACTTCACGCGCTTTTGGGCTCATACCCAAAGGATTTTCATTGGAAGCTAACTTCACAATGAATGATTCTTCTAAGTTGTATTCCCGAGCAAGTTCAGAGATAGGTTTGCCACCTTGATAAGGGGCAATATCACAAATATACTTCGGAATGAGAGATTGAATAGACATAGTCAAATATGAAAAAAAGTCTTAAGTGGCATGCTAGCGCATAAATCCATTAAGTCAAATTAGATTGCGGATAGGACCCTAAGACTTTTAAGAATGAAGCTTTAGATTCGATTTCTTTGAGTGATAGCGCGACTTTTGTGTCCGTCATATGCCCTTCCACATCAATAAAAAAAACATATTCCCATAAGCCAGTTTTAGATGGGCGAGATTCAAGTTTAGTCATACTTACTTTATTTTTTGCAAAAGGTTCTATCATCGATGCAATAGCGCCAGGCTGATTTTTTGCGGCAACAATAATGGATGTTTTATCTAATCCAGAAGGTTTAACTTCATGATTAGAAATTACTAGGAATCTCGTTGAGTTTTTTGGATCATCTTCAATATTTTCATTTAACACAGGAGTGTTGAATAAACCTGCAGCACGGATGCTAGCAATAGCAGCAGTACCCTTTTCTTTAGATGCTATCTTAGCAGCTTCAGCATTGCTGGAAACGGATTGTAAATCAATGCCAGGAGCATGATTAAGCAACCATTGATGACATTGCGATAATGATTGAGCATGAGAATATATTTTTTTAATGCTCGATAATTCTTTTTCATTGCTTATTAAATTATGATGCACAGGCAAAATAATCTCAGCACATATCAAAGCATTTGATGTGAGAAGTAAATCAAGCGTCCGATTAATCGCACCCTCTGTGGAGTTTTCTACAGGAACTACACCATAGTGCGCTTTATGTGATTCCACAAGATGAAATACTTCATCAATGCTCGATGTTTGCATAGACACAATCGATTCACCGAACTGTTTCATAGAAGCTTCCTCGCTGAATGTTCCCAGCGGCCCTAAAAATGCAACGGAGATTTGTTTTTCTAGTGCCCTGCAATTAGACATGATGCTCTTAAAGATACTTTCAATACTTTCATTTGAGAGCGGTCCCTGGTTTTGTTCAACCAAACGACGCAAGACCTGAGCTTCTCGTTCAGGACGATAAATCACACCATCAGTTTTTAGACTTCCGATATTTGACGCTAATGAAGCTCTATTAGAAATAAGATCTAAAAGTTCATTATCAATCTTATCGATGGCATCTCTTAATTTTTTTAATTCGTCTGTCATAAGATTAATGTGATTTTTCAAAATCTTTCATGTAATCAACTAAAGCTTGAATGCCTTCAATAGACATAGCATTATAGATTGAAGCCCTTATACCGCCTACAAGGCGATGTCCCTTTAAGCCGATCATACCTAAATTTTCAGCGCCTGTTACAAAAGATGCATGTAAATCTTCATTTTGAATCCTAAAAGGCACATTCATACGAGAACGATTTTTGATATCAATCGGATTATAGTAAAAGTCTGTTGAATCAATGTAGCCATATAACAATTCAGCTTTTTTTATATTTTGTTTCTCAATAACTTCTAGACCACCAAGCTCAATAAGCCATTCAAATACAAGGCCTGCCATATATATACTATAAGTCGTCGGTGTATTAATCATAGACTGATTTTCGACTTGTGTTTTCCAATTAAATACCGATGGAGTTAATGGTGAAGCAACATCTAAAAGATCATCTCTGACAATAACAATTGTTAAACCTGCAGGTCCAATATTTTTTTGTGCACCAGCATAAATTACCCCAAATTGACTAATATCGACGGGTCTTGAAAGAATGTGTGATGACATATCAGCAACAACTGGAATCGTTTTGATAGATGGCATATCAAAGTATTCGACACCGTGTATCGTTTCATTGGAACAAAAATGAACATAAGCTGCAGATGAGTCAATTTTCCAGTCTTTAGGATCAGGTGCTTTTGCATAACCAATAACTTCGGAAGAAGCTGCGATTGTTATATCGCCATAAGGTAAGGCATCGTGATAAGAGCGCTTAGACCAATATCCACTCACTACATAATTCGCTTTTTTACCATTAAGAAGATTTAGAGGTACCATGGAGTTTTGAGCGATCGCACCACCCTGTAGAAAAAGTACTTTGTAATTTCTAGGAACATTGAAAAGAGATCGAAAATCACTTTCTACTTTTTCAATAATTGACATGTAATGTTTACCACGGTGCGACATTTCCATGACAGACATACCTGAGCCATGCCAATCTAGCATTTCAGCTTGCGCTCGAAGCATGACTGATTTTGGAAGTACTGCCGGACCTGCTGAAAAGTTATAAGTACATTTCATGATGAATTAAAAAGCTATTCCTCTAAATCATCATCAGCTTCTACGATCTTTTCGAGACCTGATAATTTTTCGTTTTCGCCTAAGTTAATTAATGTGACACCTTGCGTTGCCCGACCAAGCTCACGAATTTCACTGACACGTGTTCGAATAAGAACACCACCTGTTGTAATTAACATAATTTCATCTTCATCACTCACAAGTTTTGCAGCTACAACTAAACCATTGCGTTCACTCACTTGTATAGCTTTAACCCCTTGTGTAGCTCGTCCTGAATGTCTAAAGTCAGAGAGAACAGTTCGTTTCCCATACCCATTTTCAGTAGCCACAAGCATAGATTGTTGATCATCACTTGCAATTAGGAGTGATAGCACTTGTTGGTCTTCTTGCAATTTCATTCCACGAACACCACGTGTATTTCTACCCATACTTCTTACGTCTTCTTCATCGAACCATACAGCCTTACCACCATTTGACACCAAAACAATATCGTTGGAGCCATCTGTAATTTCAGCGCCAATTAAGAAGTCATTGTCATCAAGATTAATCGCGATAATGCCTGACTTGCGTGGGTTTGAGAAATCTGTAAGCGGAGTCTTTTTAACTGTGCCTAAAGCCGTTGCCATGAAAATATAGTGCTTATCATCAAATTCTTTAATGGGCAGAATCGCATTAATTTTTTCCCCTTCTTGCAGAGGGAATAAATTCACAATAGGTTTACCACGGCTTGTGCGGCTTCCTTGTGGGACTTCATATGCTTTTAACCAATAGACTTGTCCGCGACTTGAAAAACATAAAATGTTGTCGTGTGTATTTGCCACAAACATTTTGTCGATGAAATCATCATCTTTTGTAGTGGCTGCTTGCTTACCTCTTCCACCACGTTTTTGTGCGCGATATTCAGCTAATGCTTGTGATTTAATATAACCTGTATGCGAAAGTGTCACCACTACATCTTCAGGAGTAATTAAATCTTCGGTTGATAAATCTAATGCATTTTCAACAATTTCACTTCGACGTTTATCGCCATATTGTTCTTTGATAGCTTTAAGTTCATCTGCAATAATTGCTGTGACTCTTGCAGGCGTCGCTAAAATATCAAGAAGGTCTGTGATGATATTCATAATTTCTTTATATTCGTTAACAATTTTTTCTTGTTCTAAGCCTGTTAAACGTTGTAATCTTAATTGAAGAATTTCTTGAGCTTGAACATCAGATAACTTATAGCCTGATGCGCTCAACCCAAACTCTTTTGATAAACCTTCAGGGCGAGAGAATTCCATTGCAGCGCCGTTAAGCATTCCTTCTACGACAGAGGATTTCCATGTGCGCACCATCAATTCTTTTTTAGCATCTGGTGGTGTCGGCGCTGCTTTAATAATCTTAATCATCTCGTCGACGTTTGCTAACGCCACTGCTAAACCTTCCAAGATATGACCACGCTCCCTTGCTTTTCTTAATTCAAATACTGTTCTTCTTGTAATAACTTCGCGACGATGCCTTAAAAAAGCATCAAGAATTTGTTTTAGGTTAAGAAGTTTTGGTTGGCCATCAATGAGCGCTACCATGTTCATACCAAAACTATCTTGAAGTTGTGTTTGCTTATAAAGATTATTTAGAATGACATCTGGATTTTCGCCACGCTTTAACTCAATCACAACACGCATACCTGATTTATCTGACTCATCTCGTAAATCTGAGATACCTTCAATTTTTTTATCATTTACGAGCTCAGCAATCTTCTCGATAAATGTTTTTTTATTTACTTGATATGGAAGCTCATCAACAATGAGTGCTTCACGATTACCTTTATCTAGTTTTTCAACGTGTGTTCTACCTCGCATGACAACGCGGCCGCGTCCGGTTCTGTATCCTTCTTTAACACCTGAAGTGCCATGAATGATTCCAGCTGTTGGAAAGTCTGGTGCTGGTATTAACTTAATTAATGCATCAATTGATGACTCAGGTTTTTCGAGGAGCAACAAACAAGCATCGACGACTTCATTTAAATTATGCGGCGGAATATTAGTCGCCATACCCACAGCAATACCGGAGCTTCCATTAATAAGAAGATTCGGAATGCGCGCTGGCATAATAAGCGGTTCTTGCTCAGAGCCGTCATAATTAGGGCCAAAATCAACAGTTTCTTTATCGATATCTTCTAAAAGCTCATGCGCAATTTTGGACATACGAATTTCCGTATATCGCATAGCAGCAGCATTATCACCATCTACCGAACCAAAGTTACCTTGACCATCAACCAACATATATCGCAAGCTGAAATCTTGTGCCATACGAACGATTGTGTCGTATACAGCTGTGTCGCCATGAGGGTGGTATTTACCGATCACATCACCGACGATACGCGCTGATTTTTTATAAGGCTTATTAAAGTCGTTATTAAGTTCATGCATTGCAAAAAGTACACGGCGATGCACAGGCTTTAACCCATCCCTTACATCAGGAAGTGCTCTACCGACAATCACGCTCATCGCGTAATCGAGGTAAGAGCGTTTCATCTCATCTTCAAGGCTGATTGGGATGGTTTCTTTGGCAAATTGATTCATAGGATTTAGATCGATAATTTAAGAAGAAATCTACCTAAATTTTAGCATGCAGCAGGGCTGTATTCTTACCCTGCTAAAGGTATTTTTTAGCGCGAAAGACTAGACAAATCGGCTTTTAGGTCCTCTATATCCTCAAGGCCTACAGCGATTCTAACGAGGTTATCCTTAATGCCGGCTTTTTGACGTTCTTCTGGGCTTACTCTTGAATGAGTTGTTGTTGCAGGATGTGTAATTGTAGATTTAACATCCCCTAAATTGGCCGTAATAGAGATTAACCGAGTGGAATCAATTAAGCTCCAGGCCTCATTTTGGCTGCCTTTTACCTCAAAAGACACAATGGCTCCTCCGGTTTTTTGCTGGGTTAAAGCCAGTTTATGCTGCGGATGAGAAGCCAATCCTGGATAGTAAACTCGATCTACCTGAGGCTGGGATTCAAGCCATGAAGCCAAATGAAGAGCGCTCTTGGAGTGCGCATCCATACGAATAGATAATGTTTCTAAGCCTTTTAAAAATACCCAAGCATTGAAAGCACTCATCGAAGGGCCTGCGGTTCGTAGGAATTGATAAATTGGTTCTATCGTTTTTTTATCTGCTAAAACCGCACCACCCAGACAACGTCCTTGGCCATCAATATATTTGGTGGCTGAATGAATAATAATATCGGCACCAAATAACAAAGGTTTTTGAAGTGCTGGCGAACAAAAACAATTATCAACCACCAATTTAATATCTTTATGATGTGCAATTTTTGAAAGTGCTTTGATATCCGTTATTTCAGTCAATGGATTAGACGGGGTTTCCACAAAGAAAAGTTTTGTGTTTTTTTGAATGGCATCTTCCCATTCATTGAGATTAGTAAGTGACACAAAAGTCACCTCCAAACCCCAACGCTTCAAAATATTACTAAAGAGTTGTACGGTTGTACCAAAGATACTTCTTGACGCCACAATATGATCGCCTGAAGAGCATAGGCCCATGATTGTTGCTAAAATAGCTGACATACCACTTGAAGTTGCCACACATGCTTCACTACCCTCAAGAGCTGCCAGACGATCCTGAAACATTGTGACCGTAGGATTTGTAAAACGAGAATAGATATTGCCAGGCTCAGTACCTGCAAATCTTGCTGCAGCCTGGGATGCTGAATCAAAGACATAGCTTGAAGTTAAAAAGATAGCTTCAGAATTTTCACCAAACTCAGAGTGCAATGAGCCTGCTCGAATAGCTTGTGTATCAAATTTCCATGGATCGTTATTCATAGTCTGTTACCTTTTTTTGGGCATAAAAAAACCCGTTTCACAAAAAGCTAAAACGGGACAGACCTCGCTTTAGCTGTATTTTTAACGCGCCCGCAAGCTGAGAAATAACTTATCACTCAAATCAGCGCAGTTCGAATTATGCACGATAAAAAAAATACGTCAAGAAACACTTATTATTAAGCAGCTTCCTCTTCATTTTTAATTAAATTTAAATCCATTTGTGTGCTTGCATTTGACGGCTTATCGGATTTATTAGAGTCAGCTCGAAGCGTTTCAATATTTTTTAAATAATATTCATCAATGTCGCCTGTGATGTATTTGCCATCAAAACAAGAAGCGTCGAATTTTTTAAGCTTTGGATTGATCGATGAAATATTCTCAATTAGTGCATCAAGGTCTTGATAAATTAATTCGTCCGCACCAATTTCTTCCCGGATTTCTTCGTCTGTTTTATTAGGTGCTAATAATTCTGTACGTGAAGGCATATCAATGCCATACACATTGGGAAATCTCACGGGAGGTGCCGCTGAAACTAGGTAAACTTTTTTAGCGCCCGCTTCTCTCGCCATTTGAACAATTTCTTTTGACGTTGTACCTCGTACAATAGAATCATCTACTAACAGTACATTCTTATCTTGAAATTCAATCTTAATGGGATTGAGTTTTTGTCGCACTGATTTTTTTCTTAAGGCTTGGCCAGGCATAATAAATGTACGACCAATATAACGATTTTTAATAAAGCCTTCGCGGTAATCAAGTCCTAGTTCAAGAGCTAGCTGTAATGCGCTAGGACGACTTGTATCGGGTATGGGGATCACTACATCAATATCTAAATGTGCCCATGTTTTTTTAATTTTTTGCGCTAGGGTCTTTCCCATGTTAAGTCGTGTTTGATAGACAGAAATGCCATCAATGACAGAATCAGGTCTTGCAAGATATACATACTCAAATATACAAGGATGATGATTAGGTGTAGCACATTGTTTGGAATAAAAATTACCATTCATATCAATAAAAATTGCTTCGCCTGGCTCAACATCTCTTACTAATTTAAATCCCAATACATCAAGCGCTACACTTTCAGAAGCCACCATATATTCAACACCTTCTGGACTGTCGTGTTTGCCAATCACAAGCGGGCGAATACCATGAGGATCTCTAAATGCAAGTAAGCCGAAATTAGCAATCATAGAAACTACAGCATATGCACCTTTGCATCGCTTATGAAGTGAAGTAATAGCATCAAAAACAACGTCACTATTAAGTACGGTACTTTTTGAAGACTCTTCAATTTCATGCGCTAGCACATTAAGTAAAACTTCTGAGTCTGATGTGGTATTAATATGACGAAGATCTTGCCTAAAAATATCCTCTTTAAGTTTTTCGGCGTTCGTTAAATTTCCGTTATGTCCTAAAACAATTCCAAAAGGTGAGTTCACATAAAAAGGTTGAGCTTCGGCAGCAGAGGATGAGCCAGCAGTAGGATAACGCACATGCGCAATACCAGCATTACCAATAAGATTTCGCATATGGCGGGTATGAAAGACATCTTTCACGAGACCATTATTTTTATGCATAAAGAAAGTATTGCCATCACAGGTGACAATACCAGCAGCATCTTGACCTCGATGCTGAAGAACTAATAAGCCATCATAAAGTAGCTGATTAACAGGATGTTTACCGACTATTCCAAGGATTCCACACATTTCAGCACCTTAAAAATATGTTCGTTAAGGATATTTTACATGCTTAAGGATATCTAGTGGCAAATAAACGCCTGCCTTAGCTGTAAAAGATTCGAAATAAGGTTTAATAAAAGCATCCTGCCAAGCGGAATGATTTACAAACGAGGTTGATTGAATAATAAAATGACAAATCAAGCCAATAAAGATCGCGCGAAAAAAACCAAATAAGCCGCCCAATAAAATATTAGAAAATGAAAGGCCCGTATATTTAATAAATTTGTTCAGAACGGCAATCAGCCCCATTGAAAGAACAAGGGCGGCAATAAAAATCAAGATGTAAGCGACTAAATTTCGAATCGGTTCAGTATCAATCCAATGAAGTTTTGAAGCGATAACAAAAGAAAAAGATTGTGCTAAATAAAACGCAAAAAACCAAGCAATGATAGAAAGAAGTTCTCGCGCAAAACCTCGGTAGCAGCCAAGAAGAGAAGAAATAATGATAATGATAAAAAAACCATAATCAATAAATGTCATTAATTAATCTTCTTGATAATGCCTATGATACCTGCATTTTTAATTTTAAGTAATGTGTCTTTTGCTAAAGCTTCACTTTTAAATTCATCTGTAATTAATCTTACTTTATCGACACCATTGATCTTTATCACTTCACTTTTAGTTTGAATATTTATTAAATTTAATTTTTGTTGAAGCGGTTTTACTTTTTCCATGTCTGAAAAAATGCCTAATTGAATATAAAAGCCGCTATTTGGTAATATGATTGTTTCCTGTTTTGCCTTTACATCAGTTGATGATGGCAATAATTCTTTTTTGTTTTGAGAGCCAGGTGATTCTGGAATCTCTGGTTTTATATCTGCTGACTTAATGCTATCAGTATTCAAGTCCACAATGCCGGGTGAACTTTCCATTGAAATCTTAATAGGTTCCGTGGGTCCTTCTTCATTACGATTTTTTAAAACAAAAGGGGCTGAAATAAGTAGAATAAATAAAATGACACATGCGCCAAGAAGCCTCTTTTTGGCCTGACTAATCAGTTTATCTTCTTGAGACTGTATTGAATTTTCTTCGCTCATAACTTAGGGAATAAGTTTCATAATATCGGCTACGGTAAAGAAAGAACCGAATACGATTATTCTATCATTCCTCGTAACTTCATTGGATGCAAATTGGTAGGCTTCTTGTATATTTTTAAATGGCACTATATGCGCTGATGGATTAACTTTTTGTATGGTATTAGAGATAGTTTCTATATTTGCAGCTCTCTCGTTCTTAATTTCTGCAATATACCAAGTATCAATATCAAGACTTACTGCTTCAACTACGCCCAAGATATCTTTATCTCTAAGAATTGAAAATATGGCGACCGTTTTGCCAGACACGCTATGAGTTTTTAAATTATCACTTAGAGACCTCGCTGCATGCGGGTTATGTGCAACATCTAAAATCAAAGAAGGATTTTTTTTCACCTCCTGAAATCTACCTGGCAATAATGCTGAAGCAATACCTTGTTGAATTGCAGCTTCAGTTAAAGGTAATTGATCTTCTATTATTTTGATAGCCATGAGTGCATTTGAAGCATTGGCAAGCTGAAAAGAGCCTTGCAATCGAGGTAATGGTAAATTCATCACAAAAGAGGATTCAATTGAAAAATCAAAGGAATCATGATGTACTTCATAAGCAAAATCTTTACCTATCATTTTTAATTCAGCTTGAATAGATTTGCAATGATTTATTAAAGATTGAGGAGGATCGAAGTCGCCACATATCGCTATTTTATTAGCACGATAAATTCCAGCTTTTTCAAAACCAATCGCCTCTCTTGTATGTCCTAAATAATCTATATGATCAAGATCAATGGTAGTGACAATGGCACAATCAGAATCAAAAACATTTACAGCATCTAACCTGCCACCCATACCTACTTCAAGAATAGCAATATCTAGATCAGCGTCGGCAAAAATAATCATGGCAGCAATTGTGCTGTATTCGAAATAAGTAAGTGAGATTTCTTTTCTAGCTGATTCAATTTTTTTAAAGGCTTCACAAATAAGATCATCTGAAACAGGATCTGCTTGAATTTTAATTCGCTCATTAAAATATAAAAAATGGGGTGAGGTATAGCAGCCTACTTTATAACCTGCCTCTTTATAAATCGACTCCAAAATGGCACAGGTGGAACCTTTGCCATTAGTGCCACCAACAGTAATGATAGGGAAAGAAATTTCTAGATTTAGACGCTCAACAACGACTTTGATACGTTCTAGAGTGAGATCAATTATGGAGGGGTGAATCGATTCAATATACCCTAGCCAATCTTTAAGACTCATAGGGCGATTATGTGGCTGGAGAAGAGTTAAATTAATTTTTAGATAATTTAGACATTAAATTAACAAGTTTCTTTTTCATGTCACGGCGATCTACAATCATATCAATCGCGCCATGTGATAAAAGAAATTCAGACCGCTGAAATCCCTCAGGAAGTTTTTCTCTTACCGTTTGCTCAATCACACGAGGTCCAGCAAATCCGATCAATGCCTTAGGTTCTGCAATAATTACATCACCTAACATAGCAAAACTAGCAGATACACCACCCATAGTGGGATCAGTAAGAATTGAGAAGTATGGTAATTTAGCCTCACTTAACTTAGTTAAAGCAGCACTTGTTTTTGCCATTTGCATAAGCGATAGTAGACCTTCTTGCATGCGAGCACCACCACTTGCACAGACGCATATAAATGTTGCTTTAGATTTTATTGCAGCTTGAATCCCACGCACAAATTTTTCACCAACGACAGACCCCATAGATCCGCCCATGAATTTAAATTCAAAAGCAGCTACCACCGCAGGTTTACCCTCTATCAAACCTTGCATTACAACCATCGCATCTTTTTCATTAAGATCTTTTTGTGATGATTTAATGCGATCAGCATAACTTTGTGTATCATTAAATTTTAAAGAATCTAGTGGTTGAATCTGCACACCAATTTCTTTTCTTTTTTCTTTATCTAATATGGCATCAATGCGCGCGCGGGCTGAAATTCTGTTATGAAAAGAGCATTTTGGACATACTTCCATATTTTGCTCAAGATCTGTTCGATAAAGAACTGCCTGGCATGATGGGCATTTACACCACAAACCCTCGGGAATATTTTTTTTAGATACGCTACCAACGATACGTTTTATTTTGGGAGGTATGACGTTTTTTAACCAGCTCATATATTCACTCGACTCATTAATTAACAGCTTCTCTTAATTCTTTCATTAACTTTGAAATATTATGAATTAAATTATCTTTATTTGAATTCTCAATTTCCTGAACCATGCGACTGCCTACTACAACGGCATCAGAAATTTTAGCCACTTCTTTTGCTGTTGCCGCATCCCTTACTCCAAAACCTACTCCAATCGGAAGTTTTGTTAATTTACGAATAATACCTACTTTAGATTTCACTTGCTCAATATCGATATTGGCAGCACCTGTTACGCCTTTAAGTGAGACGTAATACAAGAATCCAGAAGCTTGCTCAATAATTAATTTTACTCTATCCAATTCTGTCGTTGGTGATAATAAAAAAATACTATCTATGTTCTTTTCTTTAAGAAGTTTTGTAAATTGTTTACATTCTTCAGGCGGATAATCTACTGTGATAATTCCATCCACATCAGAAGCTTTCGCTCTTTCCACAAAAGTCTCTGCACCAATTGCTTCAATAGGGTTTGCATAGCCCATCAAGATAATAGGTGTTTTATTGTTTTTTTCTCTAAAAGCTTTTACCATTTTAAATACATGGGACAAACCTACATTATGCGCTAAAGCTCTTTCACTTGCCCTTTGAATGGTAGGTCCGTCTGCCATCGGATCTGAAAAGGGAATACCCAATTCAATCATATCAGCTCCTGCATCAACCAAAGCGTGCAACATTGACACAGTTAAATCAGGATGTGGGTCACCTGCTGTAATGTATGGAATTAAAGCTTTTTTATTTTTTTCTTTAAGCGCCTGAAATGTATCTGTGATTCTCGACATACAAATTTTACAAGTTGATATTTGAAATTTTAGCTACAGTATTGATATCTTTATCCCCTCGACCTGATAAGTTCACAAGAATCACTTGATCGGGCTTCATTGTTTTCGCAAGTTTCTCTGCATATGCTAAAGCATGGCTAGTTTCAAGCGCTGGAATAATACCTTCGGTAAGACATAGACTATGAAAAGCATCCAAAGCCTCTGTATCAGTAACAGCAACATATTCAGCGCGCTTAATATCTTTTAACCAAGCATGCTCAGGGCCAACGCCTGGATAATCCAGACCTGCTGATATTGAGTGTGTTTCAATAATTTGACCTTCCTCATTCTGCATTAAGTAAGTTCGGTTGCCATGCAATACCCCTATCGGACTATTGGCAGTTAAAGGTGCTGCGTGCTTGCCCGTTTCGATACCATGCCCTGCAGCTTCAACGCCAATTAATCGAACTTCGCGTAAATCTATATAGGGATAAAAAATACCCATCGCATTAGAACCACCACCGACACATGCGACCACCGCATCTGGTTGCCGGCCAAGCATTTCATTCATTTGCGTTTTACATTCAACACCCACGACAGAATTAAAATCACGAACCATCATAGGATATGGATGAGGCCCTGCCACAGTACCAATAATATAAAAGGTAGTAGAGATGTTTGTAACCCAATCTCTCATAGCTTCATTAAGCGCATCTTTTAGAGTTTTAGATCCACTTTCTACTGGCACAACCGTAGCGCCAAGAAGTTTCATACGGTATACATTAGGCGCTTGTCTTTTAACATCTTCAGCTCCCATATAAACTACGCACTCAAGGCCTAAACGTGCTGAAATAGTGGCTGTTGCAACCCCATGCTGTCCTGCTCCTGTCTCGGCTATGATGCGTGGTTTGCCCATACGTTTCGCGAGTAAAGCCTGGCCTACAGTATTATTGACTTTGTGAGCGCCTGTATGATTTAAGTCTTCCCGCTTCAAGTAAATTTGAGCGCCACCTACTCGATCAGACCATCTTTTAGCATAGTAAATTGGACTTGGTCGACCTACAAAATGCTTTAAGTCATAATGAAGTTCAGTAAGAAAATCAGGGTCATGACGATACTTTTCATACATCACTCTTAATTCATCGAGCGCTTCAATCAAAGTTTCTGCGACAAATACACCGCCAAATTGACCAAAATGGCCTTTTTCATCTGGCATATCATACGGCTGCATCTTGAGTTTCCTTTATAAATTCTTGAATTTTAAGAGAATTTTTAATGCCTTTTGATTCTTCAACGCCGCCACTCACATCGACTGCGTATGGCTTGACCTTTTTGATGGCCTCTTTCACATTATCTACTGTAAGCCCACCTGCTAGAACAATAGGCTTAGAAAGCGAAAGTGGGATTAAATTCCAATCAAATGTTTGACCTGTGCCACCTTTGAGATACTCATGTGATGCGTCAAGCAATAAGGCTTCTGCATCATAAAAATTCTTTTCATATTGTAACAAATCTACTGATACCGAAACCGCAACGGCTTTAATATATGGAAATTTGAACTGCCTACAGAAGTCAGGGGTTTCATCGCCATGAAACTGTAGGACATTTATCAATCCTGATTGAATTGCCTCTTTAATATAGGCGGGATCCGCATTAACAAAAAGGCCCACTTTGGTCACAAATGGTGGCAGCACTCTAGCAAAGTCTTTAAATGCAGCTAAAGCAATATATCGTGGACTTTCTTTATAAAAAACAAATCCAAGCGCATCACAGCCAGCATGAATAGCAGCTTTTGCATCTTCTAAGCGCGTAATACCACAAATTTTAATACGTGTTCTCAATGTGAAATCAATTCAAGATGAAAGTTATTCATTATAAGGATTAACGATCTTGGCTTAAATGATTATTGTTAAAAATATTTACGGTTCGATGCGTAAAAGATAATGCATAGCACGGATCATAATCAACACCACACAAATAAAGGCCGTGAGAGGAAAAAGTAGGGGGTGATTTTTTTCTATCTTTTGATATCAATAGCTCGTTAATATATTCACTTGGGTAATTACCTTTACCAATATAGAGAATAGCCCCCATCATATTTCTTATTTGATGATGCAGAAAACCATTCCCAGAAAACTTAAAAAGATAAAACGGGTGGTAATTTAAAATAGATGTGCGAGTGATCTTTCTGACAGGGCTCTTAGCTTGACATTCTGAAGATCGAAACGCACTAAAATCATGTTCACCTTCAAAATATTGAATAGCCTTTTTCATCTTATTAAAGTCAAGGTCGTCGTGAATCCATCCTGCTTTATTAGCCCATAGAGCAGAAGGGAAAGAGGCGTTATATACTAAATATTCATAATGGCGTTGTGTTGCTGAATAACGCGCATGAAAGGTGTCATCAACTTCTTGTGCCCATAACACTCGAATAGAAGATGGCAAGAAAGCATTAACACCTCTTATCCAAGCCGTCATAGGCCTCTCAATTGAAGTTTCAAAATGAATGATCTGAATCAGCGCATGAACACCGGTATCAGTTCTACCTGATGCATAGGTATCTATTTTTTCTTTTGCAATACTTTCAAGCGCTTTTTCAATTTCACCTTGAATAGAATCTACATCATTCTGTTTTTGCCATCCAGAATAATCAGAACCATCATATTCAACACACAATGCGATTTTCATAAGGAGTTAAATATAAGAAATCACAAGAAATGTAATAGATAGCATTGTAGAAATCATAACCATAGACAATGTATTAACTCTTTCCTCTTTTATCTCAATATAAGTATACTTTCCATGAATTTTATTACTTGAATATAAGAGTAATGAAGACAAATCGTTAAAATTAAAACGCAGTTTGCGTTTCGACTGGAAAGTCTTTACATACTCCATAGTTAAACAAAGACGAACAGCAAAAATTTTTGCATCGATACCTAACGGCCTTAATGGTTTAACCATTAAATAAAAAGTTTCAATTAAAGTCTGATAGCTCATGAATGAAATCAACATTGTAATAAGAGCGACTGAATTCATGAGTCGCATAATTTGAGTTGTACCTAATAAAAGGCCTTCATAAGAAGGTGAAAAATAAGGCCAAAGAGCTATATACTCGCCCGGGGTATTAAATATATAAAGCAAAAAGGTAATGATAAGAAAAAATTTTAATCTAAGGATAAGTTTAGGAATTGAGAACTTTAAGAAAAAAGAAATAACAAAAATAAAAAAGAGTAAATAAAGATTGAAGTTAAAGTTATATTTATTAATAAGCAATAAAGCACATAAGACAGCTACAAATTTAACTAATGCATGCACAATAATTTAATTGCTTAATCTAGATGAGTTGGCTTTTGATCTTTATCCGATAAATTACTTTCAATACCTGACAAATCAACCTCTTCTATATCGCTCTCTCCTTTAATTGAAGACACTTCAGGCTTACCTTCATTCGTGTTGATATAATCAATAAGCTCTTTTTGTTCTTGTTGTTTTTTTGTTTTAATTACAAAAAGCATAATTAAAATTGCAAGAAGAACGCCTAAGAAAATAAATAGTTCACTAGATGATGAGATACTAGAAACTTCTTTATCTGAAGCTAATTGTGCACTTGCTTTTTCATCGATTGGGTCATCTGAGATAGATGATTCAAAGGTTGTATCAGCAGGTGGTAAAACCTCATTTTTATTTGTATCTAGTTCGTTAGATTTACTAATAAGTGAATTTAAATCTGGTTTTGATTCAACCACGGTATTTTTGTTAGCCAGATCTTTAGTTTGATTAACTTGCTTCGACTTCTCTTGAAGCTCAAATAAAGCTTGATTTGAAACAGCTAATATTCTTTTAGCATCAGAAAGTTCCTTTTCTAAGAGTACAATTTTTTGCTCAGCATCCTTAATATTTTTCTCTAATGCTGTTTTATCATCATTAATTTGATTAATTTCTTTTTGAACAACTTCTTTACTGTTCTTATCAATACTTATAGTATCTCCGGTCAATTTAATACGGGGTACTGGTGTAATTGATTCATTCTGAACTACAGTTGTAGGGGTGACTGATGTATCAGACTTTGGGGTAATTACTTTTGGACTGGCCGCTACTGCTTCAGCTGTTTTTGAGCTAAATTTATTCCACTGTGCGGATTGAATTTTAATTTCAGCCATCGCCTTGGCATGACTTAAATTCATAAAATCATCTTGTGTCGGCAAAACAATTTTTTGTCCAACTTCTAAACCATTAATATTTTTATTTGTAAAAGCAAGTTCATTAAGATTGAAAATACCTATTACCATCTGCTCGGTTGTGATGCCTGGTAGCTTATTTTCACGGGCAATTTTATAAATAGTATCTGCAGATTTAACTGTAATTGATTTTGCAGAAAAATCAGATGATTTATTTTTTTCTAGGGATTTCGTACTGCTTTTAACTTCTTTTTCAATAGCTACTTTGTTTTTTTCAATACTTTCTTTCGTGTCCTTTTTGTCATTTATTAGAGATGGGTCTGTCTTGTCGACGGCTACAATTTTATCTTGCTTAATAATAGATGTTTCTGGCGGATCAAGAAGTACCGTATATTCACGATAATTTCTTCCTTTAGGAGAGTCCACTTGAATAAGTAAATCTAGAAAAGGTTCTGGGACAGGCTGGGTGCTTTTCAATTTTAGAACTGTGAGTCCTCTTTCATTTTTTTGTAATTCAACAGAGATATTATTATGAATAGGAAGTCGCTCTATACCTTGCGATTCATAATTCTCTTTTGAAGCTAAGGATGTTTGAAGCCTTGATAAATCTTCACCTGGCGCCAACATCATTTCAATTTCTGCGTTTAAAGGCTGACCTTGTGAAGATGTGACCACAATTTTGCCTAACTGTAATGCTTGCCCGATCAGCGGAAATAAGATTATGAATAATAAAAGTAGTTTTTTAATTTGTTTGCTCATAAATTTTATTTAATGGATTTAATAAGTATTCTTAAAACACGTCTAAGTGGTTCTGCAGCCCCCCAAAGCAATTGATCGCCCACAGTAAAAGCTGAGATGAACTCGGGGCCCATGTTAAGCTTTCTAATTCTCCCTACAGGAATTGAAAGTTTACCTGAGACTGCTGCAGGACTTAATTCTTTCATTGAGATTTCACGCTCATTTGGTATTAATTTAACCCATGCATTTGCATTACTTATACTTTCATTAATTTCTTCTAAGGAAATATTCTTTTTTAGTTTAACTGTTAAAGCTTGACTGTGGCAGCGCATTGCACCTATGCGAACACATAATCCTTCTATAATAATAGGATTATTTTCTCTTCCGAGAATCTTATTTGTTTCAACTGACCCCTTCCATTCTTCTTTACTTTGACCGTTATTTAAATCTTTATCAATCCATGGAATTAAACTGCCTGCTAAGGGTACGCCAAAGTTATCTTTTGGAAAATCCTGCGATTTAAGCGTAGACGAAACATTTTGATCAATATCTAATATAGACGTCATAGGATCCTCAATTAAGTCTTTTGCATGATTGAAAATAGTACCCATTTGCGAAATGAGCTCTCTCATATTCTGCGCCCCAGCTCCACTAGCAGCTTGATAAGTCATCGATGAAACCCACTCAACAAGATCTCTCTTAAAAAGCCCATCGAGCGCTAATAACATAAGTGATACAGTGCAGTTCCCCCCAATCCAATTTTTATTACCTTTTTTGAATGCCGATTCAATAAGATCACCATTCAATGGATCTAAAATAATCACCGCATCTTTTTCCATTCTTAATGTAGAAGCTGCATCTATCCAATGTCCCTGCCATCCCGAATTTCTTAATTTTGGATATATAGCTGATGTATAGTCGCCACCTTGGCACGAAAGAATAATATCCATAACTGACAAATCTTTAACATTATGTGCATCCTTTAATGAACTATGACTTTCGGAAAAAGATGGCGCAGCATTTCCTGTTTGCGATGTGGAGAAGAAAGTAGAGTCAAATTCCTTGAAATCACTCTCCTCTTGCATTCTCTGCATAAGCACTGAACCCACCATACCTCTCCAACCTACAAAGCCAACTCTAACCATTAAATATCCTATTCTTTAATTATTTAAGAGCTGCAATCACTGCCTCGCCCATTTCACTGCAGCTTACTTTTTTATCTCCAGCAGAATAAATATCTGCTGTTCGAAAACCTTGACTCAATGCTTTCTTAACTGCTGACTCAATTTTGTTTGCATTTTTTTCGTCACTGAATGTATATCTAAACATCATGGCTAAAGATAAAATGGTCGCGAGCGGATTTGCAATATTTTTTCCTGCAATATCAGGCGCTGAACCATGGCTAGGTTCATACATGCCTTTATTATTACTATCAAGTGATGCAGATGGCAGCATACCAATTGAGCCTGTTAACATCGAAGCTTCATCAGACAAAATGTCACCGAAAATATTTCCCGTTACTAACACATCAAATTGTTTTGGATTTTTAATAAGTTGCATCGCTGTATTATCAACATACATATGTGTCAACTCAACTTCAGGATATTCTTTTGAGAGATCGATCATAATTCGACGCCATAATTCTGTGGTTTCTAAAACATTTGCTTTGTCAACTGAACATAACTTTTTTGATCGTTTCATTGCGATCTGAAATGCTACATGAGCGATACGTTTAATTTCAGATTCTGAATAGCGCATTGTATTGATACCTTCACGCTCTCCATTTTCATTTGTATGAATACCTCGTGGCTGGCCAAAATAAATATCACCTGTCAATTCTCGTACAATCATAATATCAAGATTAGAAACAATCTCGGCTTTAAGTGTAGAAGCAGCAACCAGCTCAGGATATAAAATTGCTGGCCTTAGGTTAGCAAATAAATTAAGTTCTTTTCTGATACGAAGAAGACCGCGCTCAGGTCTTTTATCTCTTGGCAGAGTGTCATATTTCCAATCCCCTACAGCACCCAAAAGTACTGCGTCAGATTTAATTGCTAAATCAAGTGTTGAATCAGGCAATGGGTCGCCAAATTTTTCATAGCCAGATCCGCCAATTGGGGCTTCCACTAACTCTGCGCCCACATTAAGGGCTTTTAATACATCAACTGCTTGATTTGTAATCTCGGGACCAATACCATCGCCAGGTAATATTGCAATTTTCATTTTATTTAAAAAATCTTTCTAATTTAAAGTAGCCATGAATTTTTTTGGTAGTAATCTTGCTCAAATTCTTTAATACTCTCGCTATGCTGCATCGTTAATCCAATATCATCTAATCCATGCATTAAACAATGCTTTCTAAATGCATCTACTTGAAAACTTATTTTTTCATTTGAAGGCATCACAACAAATTGATTTTCTAAATCAATTGTTAATACATAACCTTTATTTGCATAAATAGATTTAAATAAAAAATCGATTGTTTCATTCGACAATACGATAGGTAACAAACCATTTTTAAAACAATTGCTATAGAAAATATCAGCAAAACTAGGAGCTAAAATCGCTCTAAACCCATAGTCTTCGATTGCCCATGGTGCATGTTCTCGACTTGAGCCACAACCAAAATTCTCTCGCGCAATCAAAATAGAAGCCTTTTCATATGGGGTCTGATTTAGTACAAATTCCGGATTTTTTTTTCTTTGAGTTAAATCCATCCCTGGCTCGCCGTGATCAAGATATCGCCACTCATCAAAAAGATGAGGGCCAAAACCTGTTTTCTTAATCGACTTCAGAAATTGTTTGGGAATAATTGCGTCCGTATCTACATTTGCGCGATCAAGAGGGGCGACAATACCAGTATGAGTAATAAATGGATTCATAAATTAATTTAAAGATCTTATGTCTACAAAATGGCCATGAATACCAGCGGCTGCAGCCATCGATGGACTAACAAGGTGCGTTCTGCCGCCCTGACCTTGTCGGCCCTCAAAATTTCTATTAGAAGTTGATGCACAACGTTCGCCTGGATTTTATCTATCAGCATTCATGGCTAAACACATCGAGCAGCCAGGCTCTCTCCATTCAAAGCCTGCTTCTATAAAAATTTGATCCAAACCTTCTTTTTCAGCTTGAAGTTTTACAAGACCCGATCCAGGGACTGCTAGCGCCAACTTAATATTTTGGGCAATTTTTTTCCCCTTAAGAATGTTGGCAGCTTCTCGCAAATCTTCTATACGCGAATTAGTGCATGACCCAATAAAAATTTTATCAATTTGAATTTGATTGATTGGAAAATTAGGTTCGAGTCCCATATAAGTAAGCGCATCCTCAATACTTTTTCTTTTTGAAGGGTCGTTTTCATTTTTTGGATCAGGCGTCATACCTTCTATACTTACAACCATTTCAGGCGAAGTTCCCCATGTAACTTGCGGAAGGATTTCATTTCCATTAAGCATGACTACTTTATCGAATTTTGCATCTTTATCGCTATGTAATGTTTTCCAATAAGCTTTTGCTTTTTCAAAAGCTTCGCCTTTAGGTGAAAAAGGTCTATTTTCAACATAAGATATCGTGACATCGTCTACTGCTACCATTCCAGCCCTAGCACCAGCTTCGATCGCCATATTACAAAGTGTCATTCTGCCTTCCATAGAAAGAGAACGAATAGACTCACCAGTAAATTCAATCGCATAACCTGTGCCTCCTGCTGTTCCAATTTTTCCAATCAAGGCTAAAGCAATATCTTTTGCGGTAATGCCTTTATTTAATTTTCCTTCTACACGAACTTCCATAGTCTTGAATTTTTTTAAGATTAAGCATTGAGTAGCTAATACATGTTCAACTTCGGAAGTGCCGATACCGATTGCAAGCGCACCGAATGCTCCATGTGTACTTGTATGAGAGTCACCGCATACGATTGTCATGCCTGGTAATGTACTTCCTTGTTCAGGTCCGATAACATGAACAATGCCTTGGCGATAGTCATTCATAGGAAATTGAGTCAATCCAAAATGCCTACAATTTTCATCCAGCATTTCAACTTGAATTTTTGAAATAGGATCAGAAATACCAAGCGATCGATCTGTCGTAGGAACATTATGATCAGGAACTGCAAGAATGGATTTATTCCTCCATACAGGCCTATGATTAATTCTTAAGCCTTCAAATGCCTGCGGACTTGTGACTTCATGAACAAGATGTCGATCAATGTATATTAGATAAGTGCCAGCATCTTCTTTAACAATATGGCTTTCAAATAATTTTTCGTAGAGTGTTTTAGCTTGCATGCGTTTAACTAATCTCTAAAGTTTCCAAATTGCAATGGAAAATCACTAATACTTTTTTTAACGAATGCTATGGCGTCTTGTAAGTTATCTCTTTTAGCGCCTGACACACGAACACTTTCACCTTGAATGGCTGCCTGAACTTTAAGTCCGCTATCTTTAAGTAATTTAACAATTTTTTTTGCAAGTTCGCTATCAATGCCTGATTTTAATTTCAAAACTTGTTTTACTTTATTTCCAGATATAGTTTGAATATCCTGAGGATCAAGTCTTTTGGAGCTATCAGCTTCTTTCTTTTCCATAGCAGGCAATAAAATATCCTTGATTTGACCTAATTGAAAATCAGAATCACCATAAAGTGTAATAGTTAATTCTTTTTCTGAAAATTCAACTTTCGCACTCGTACCTTTAAAGTCATATCGATTGATAATCATTCGAGATGCGACATCAATAGAATTGTTTAAATTAGCCATATTTACTTCGGATGAAATATCAAAAGATGGCATATGAAATCTCCTTGCTTAATAAAATTACTTATTCAAAATGACAAGCATAGTGAAGCGTATCTGTTGTCTCAATTTCAAAAGATGAATTTGCAGGCACAGAAAATTTTTGATCTTCTTTATATTCCGTCCAATCAGAGGCGCCTTGCAATTTCACCCGACAGTGTCCAGCTAGAATCTCCATAACTTCAGCTGCTTGAGTATTGAAAGTTAATGAACTTGGAAAAATGACACCAATCGTACTTCTTGTTCCGTTTGGAAGAAGAATGGTATGACTTACACATTTACCGTCGAAATAAATATTTGCCTTTTTCTTTACACTTACATTGTCAAATTGAGCCATTTAATTCACCTTATTTTTTAATTTTTGCTGCGATTCTCATTCTTAAAGCATTGAGTTTAATAAAACCTGCTGCATCTTTTTGGTCATACGCGCCTTTATCATCTTCAAATGTTGCAATCGAAGTATCAAAAAGTGAATCAGTTTCACTGTCTCTTCCAATTACTGTGACGTTACCTTTGTAGAGTTTCAATTTAACCCAGCCATTCACATTTATTTGCGTGTGATCAATCAAAGTCTGTAATGCAAGTCTCTCTGGACTCCACCAATAACCGTTATAAATCATAGAAGCAAATCTTGGCATCAAGTCATCTTTAAGATGAGCTACTTCACGATCTAATGTAATAGACTCAATCGCTCGATGAGCTTTTAATAAAATAGTACCGCCGGGAGTTTCATAGCAACCTCTAGATTTCATACCGACATATCGATTCTCTACAAGATCTAACCGTCCTATACTATGCTTTCCACCCAAGTGATTTAGCGTAGCTAATAATTCATGCGCTTTCATAGCTTTACCATTAAGACTTATTGGATCACCTTTTTCGAATTTAATCTCGATAGTTTCAGATTCGTTTGGTGCTTTTTCAGGACTAACAGTCCACCGCCACATATCTTCCTCGGGTTCCGCTCCTGGATTTTCTAAGTGACGCCCCTCATAAGAAATATGCAATAAATTAGCATCCATACTATAGGGACTACCGCCTTTTTTATGTTTCATTTCAACCGGAATATTATTTTTTTCAGCATATTGAAGTAATTTTTCTCGGCTTAGTAAATCCCACTCGCGCCATGGTGCAATAATTTTGATGTCAGGATTGAGCGCATACGCGCCTAATTCAAAACGAACTTGATCATTACCTTTACCTGTCGCTCCATGAGAAATAGCATCAGCATTAGTTTTTCTAGCTAGCTCTATTAAACGTTTAGCGATAAGAGGTCTCGCAATTGAAGTGCCGAGAAGATATTCTCCCTCATAAATTGTATTCGCTCTAAACATAGGAAATACAAAATCTCGAACAAATTCTTCTTTTAAATCTTCGATAAATATTTCTTTAACGCCTGCTGCTTTAGCTTTTTCTCTTGCAGGCTCTAATTCATCACCTTGACCTAAGTCAGCTGTAAAAGTAACGACTTCGCATTGATAAGTTTCTTGAAGCCATTTCAAAATAACAGACGTATCTAATCCGCCCGAGTATGCTAAAACAACTTTTTTAATATCACTCATTTTTAATCTTTCCTAATAATAGGTACTCCATCAATGCTTTCTGAACATGAAGGCGGTTCTCAGCCTCATCCCATACTGCGCTTTGAGGGCCATCAATGACTTCTGCAGTCACCTCTTCGCCTCGATGAGCAGGAAGGCAGTGCATAAACAAAGCATCTGAGGATGCCACTGACATCATTTCTTGGTCTACTTGCCAGTCTGCAAAGTTTTTCAAACGCTCTTCGTTTTCAGATTCAAATCCCATGCTGGTCCATACGTCAGTTGTGACAATATCGGCATCTTTTGCAGCATCCATTGGATCTTCAAATTCTTCAAAATGTTTATCGCCATACAAGCCTGCTCTCTCGACTTCAACTTCATAACCTTTAGGTGTTGAAACATGCACATTGAAATCTAAAACTTCAGCAGCTTGTAACCACGTATTGCATACGTTATTAGAGTCTCCAATCCAAGCAATTGTTTTGCCTTGAATAGAGCCTTTATGTTCGATGTAGGTAAAAATATCGGCTAGAATTTGGCATGGATGATATTCGTTAGTTAATCCATTAATCACAGGCACTCTTGAATTTTGTGCAAATCGATCAATAATATCCTGTTCAAATGTTCTAATCATTACAAGGTCACACATTCTTGAAATTACTTGCCCCGCATCTTCAACAGGCTCTCCTCTTCCGAGCTGTGAATCTCTCGTATTTAAATAAATTGCTGAGCCGCCAAGCTGTTGAATGCCTGCCTCAAAAGATAATCTTGTTCGAGTGCTTGCTTTTTCAAAAATCATCACTAGAGTTCTGTCGACAAGAGGCCAATACTGTTTGTATTCTTTAAATTGTTTTTTAATCCAACTTGCTCTCGCGAAAATATATTCAAACTCATCTCGCTTGAGATCGTTAAATCTTAAAAAATGTTTTGTTTTCATAAAATCAATTCTATTTAAAATCTTACTTTGCTAAAAAATTTTTAATCACTTGAGATAATCTTTCGGCTAATTCTTTTGCTTCCATATGATTAATAACAAGTGGTGGTAAAAGTCGAATCACTTTTTCTGCTGTCACATTAATAAGAAGCCCTTCATTTAAAGCTAATTTAGTTAAGTCTCCGCATGGATGATCAAGCTCGATACCTATCATTAAGCCCAAGTTACGGATCACTTTTACTTGAGAACAATCTTTTAAGTGCTTTGTAAATTCTTCATTAATTAATGCACCCATTTTTGATGCATGACTACAAAGCTTATCTTCTTCAATAATAGTTAATGTTGCAAAACCTGCTGCGGTCGCCAATGGATTACCACCAAATGTTGATCCATGCTTGCCCGGCGTAAATACCTTGCTTGCTTTGCCTTTACCTAAACAAGCTCCAATCGGCACACCCGAACCTAAACCTTTGGCGAGCGTCATGACATCAGGCTGAACAGAGGTATGTTGATGCGCAAACCATTTACCTGTTCTTCCAATACCTGACTGAACCTCATCAAACATTAAAAGCCAATCATGCTCATCACAAACCGCTCTTAGCCCTTTGAGGTAGCTTTGAATATTGTTTGGAATGTTGATGCCGCCCTCACCTTGAATAGGCTCTACAAGAATCGCAACTACATTATTTTTTCTTGACGCAATTTGCTTAATAGCCTCTAAGTCATCGAAAGCTACTCGAATAAATCCACCTACAAGTGGCTCAAAGCCAGCCTGTGTTTTTCGATTGCCAGTAGCAGATAACGTTGCCATAGTTCGTCCATGGAAAGCTTTTTCCATAACAATAATTTCTGGGGTATCAATGCCTTTTTGATGTCCAAAAAGCCTTGCTAATTTAATTGCTGCTTCATTCGCTTCACATCCTGAATTGCAGAAAAAAACATT
>DATCVG010000050.1:0-4552 GCA_036567085.1 Candidatus Methylopumilus sp. | reverse complement strand
AGGGTAATTCATATTACCTAAAGTTTCCACTTTTTGTCTCCATGCTTCTGCATAAAGCGCATATTTATATTCTTTAGTGCGTGCACCAATATATTTTCGTCTAGGCTGTTTTTCAAAATTAGAAGGTTGATTAGATAAGGCAGCATCTGATGCAGTTATTTCACTCGCACTCGCTAAAATATCTTCTTTGCTAATCGATTTATTAATGACGCTTGATTCTTTTGGTTGTTGAACTGCTTTTGGCTCATTTAAAATTGGCGCTTCTTTTTTTATAGTTTTTTCTTGTGAAGGACTTGAGGCTTTTCCAGTTGCAGTCTGATCATTACGATTGTTCAGTTGAAATGTATTCTTATTTTCAGTGATGATAGGCAGCGGTGACTTTTTATGGACATCTTTTTCTATATTGCCACCTTTATTAGAGTTACTTTGTGCTAAAACTTCGGCATCCTCTTGCTGATTGTCTTTAGAGTTTGTTAAGACCACTTCAATCGCTGAAAACTTATTTTGAAAAGGTTTTAAAGGCTTAAAGTGTATGAGCTGTATAGCCAAAAAATGGAGAGCAAAAGATAAAAGAATAGAAAGCTTAAGAATATTATTCTTGTATAAAATCTCATCTCTCGGCATAACCTAAACTATTCCATTTAATAAGGTTTGATGAATCCCATTAAAGCTCCCATTACTCATCACTAGAATATGATCGCCTGATTTTGCCTCTTTTAAAATAGCTTCAACAAAATTTTTCATATTGAGGCCTATAAATGATTTGTTTTTGATTGGCGCTAATGCTTCCTCAGCATTCCATGTTAATTTTTCACCATAGCAAAATACTTGATCTGCATCTTTTAGACTTTCGGGAAGCGCACTCTTCATCGTACCTAATTTCATCGTATTAGATCTTGGCTCTAAAACTGCAATGATTCTTGCTTTGCCAACTTTTGCTCGCAGGCCTGCAAGGGTTGTGGATATGGCTACTGGATGATGCGCGAAATCATCATAAATCATGATACCGTTTTTTTCGCCAACACATTCCATTCTACGTTTTACATTTTTGAATGTTTGTAACGCTTCTAATGCATTTTCTAGCGTCACGCCTACATGATGAGATGCTGCAATCGCAGCCAATGCATTCATACGGTTATGATGACCTAGGAGATCCCAAGATAAAGTACCCACCAATTTATTCTGATTTAAAACTTCAAATGATTGGTCTTGATTCACTTTACCAATCGACAAGCCTTGCTGACTTCCAATATAAAATTTTTCTGACCAACAGCCTCTTTCAATCACTCTTTTTAAACTTTCCTCTTCATCATTAATGATGATACGTCCAATAGCAGGGACCATACGAACCATATGATGAAATTGAGTTTCAATCGCGTGAAGATCTGGAAATATATCTGCATGATCATATTCAAGATTATTTAATATAGCCGTCTTGGGGTGGTAATGAACAAACTTAGATCGCTTATCAAAAAAAGCTGTGTCATATTCATCTGCTTCGATCACAAAAAAAGATGAGGCTTCATTCGATTTATTTTTCTGTGGCAGACGCGCTGAGGCATTAAAATTAAGTGGTACACCACCAATCAAAAAACCAGGCGCATAGTCATTAAATTCTAAAATCCAAGCAAGCATCGATGTTGTCGTTGTTTTGCCATGCGTACCAGCAACCGCAAGCACCCATTTATCTTTTAAAATTGCTTCATATAGCCATTGAGGTCCTGAAATATAGGGCAGGCCTTGATTCATAATCTCTTCCATCAAAGGATTGCCTCTGGATACTACATTGCCAATCACATAAAGGTCAGGCTTTAATTCAGTTTGTTTTTTATCAAATCCTTCGATGAGTTCAATACCGTTGCTTTCTAGCTGAGTACTCATTGGCGGATAGACGTTAGTATCACAACCGGTGACTTTATAACCGGATGCCTTGGCAAGGGAAGCTATACCTCCCATAAATGTTCCGCAAATACCTAAGATATGAATATGCATGTTTATAATTTTATAAATTAGGTGCTAACCATTTTTTTAAAAATTCGATTGAGACATCTCGACGCTTAGCCATATCTTTTAATTGATCATCTCCAATTTTATCGACACTGAAATAATCTGCTTCTGGGTGCGCAAAATAAAAACCGGATACTGATGCAGCCGGCGTCATCGCGAATGAATCGGTAAGATGCATGTCGATTTCATCTAATTTAAGTACACTAAAAATATCTTTTTTAACGGTATGATCAGGGCATGCAGGATATCCAGGTGCCGGTCGAATGCCTTGATACTCTTCTTTAATAAGTGACTCTTTATTGAGATTTTCATTTGCGACATACCCCCATAAATCTTTTCTGACGCGCTCATGCATATATTCAGCAAATGCTTCTGCTAAACGATCAGCTAGTGCTTTAAACATGATGCTACTGTAGTCATCATTTTTATTTTTAAATGTTTCTTCATATTTTTCCATGCCTAATCCACTCGTCACGGCAAACATACCAATGTAATCTTTAATATTTGATGACTTAGGCGCAATAAAATCAGATAAACACTGATTAGGTTTTTGCACATTATCAACTTTAGGTTTTTCAGATTGCTGTCTTAAGCCATAGTATGTAAATAAAGTTTTTTCACGCGATTCATCTTCATAAATTTCAATATCATCCCCCACGCTATTCGCTGGATAAAATGCGACGACACCGTTAGCTATAAGTGCTCGGTTATTGATGAGTTTTGTAAGCATGGCTTGTGCTTCATTAAAAACTTGTGAAGCACTCTGACCCACAATAGGGTCGTTCAGTATGGCTGGATAAAACCCTACCAAATCCCATGTTTGAAAGAATGGGCTCCAATCAATATAGGGAGCAATTAAATTTAAATCGATATTCTTAAATACGCGTTTACCAATAAATTTTGGGGGTTTCGGTGTATATGCTTTATCAAACTGAAGTTTTAATTTATTCAGTCTTGCTTCTTCAAGTGTTAATAATTTAATACCTTTTTTATTGGCATGTTGATCACGTGCCCGTGCGTAATCTTTTTCAATATCACTGATGTACTGATCTTTTTGTTCAGGTGTTAAAAGAGATTGCATAACAGCTACCGATCTTGATGCATCAGGAACATAAATCACTGGACCATCATAATGTGGTGCAATTTTAACCGCCGTATGCGCGCGCGATGTCGTTGCACCACCAATGAGAAGCGGTGTTTTTAAGCCTCTAAAGTGAGGGTCACGCTGCATCTCTTTTGCGACATGCGTCATTTCTTCTAATGACGGTGTGATGAGCCCAGACAAGCCAATAATATCCACATTTTCTTTTTTAGCCATCTCTAAAATTTCTGAGCACGGCACCATGACGCCCATATTAATGACTTCAAAGTTATTGCATTGCAAGACCACTGATACAATATTTTTACCGATATCATGCACATCCCCTTTGACGGTGGCGATGAGCATTTTGCCTTTAGGTTTTGAAACGATGCCCGTTCTTTTTTCTTCTAATTTTTTTTCTTCTTCAATGAATGGAACTAAGTGCGCAACCGCTTGCTTCATGACACGCGCTGATTTTACAACTTGCGGTAAAAACATTTTGCCTTGTGCAAATAGATCGCCGACTACATTCATGCCATCCATCAAAGGACCTTCAATCACATGAATCGGTCGTCCATTTTTTTGCATCACCTCTAGTCGTGCTTCCTCAGTATCTTCTATAATAAAATCTGTGATGCCGTGCACTAATGCATATTCAAGTCTTTTATTCACTCGCACTGGCTCGGTATCTGTACCTCGCCAATTCAATGTTTGAACTTCTTTTTTACTTCCTTTGAATGTTCCTGCAATTTCAATCATTCTCTCTGTAGCATCGGGTCTTCGATTTAGGACCACATCCTCAACGCGCTCTTTGAGCTCTGGATCAAGATCATCATAAACACCCATCATGCCTGCATTGACAATCCCCATCGACAATCCAGCTTTGATCGCATGATATAAAAAGACTGTATGAATGGCTTCGCGTGCTGCATCATTACCTCTAAAACTAAAACTCACATTGGATACACCGCCGGAAATTTTTGCATGAGGTAGATTCTCTTTAATCCATCGTGTGGCATTAATAAAATCGACGGCGTAGTTATTATGTTCTTCAATACCTGTTGCAATCGCAAAAATATTCGGGTCAAAAATAATATCTTCAGGCGGGAAATTAATTTTTGAAATTAATAAATCGTAGGCGCGCTTACAAATCTCTGTTTTTCTTTGGAATGTATCTGCTTGTCCTTTTTCATCAAAAGCCATCACGATCACAGCCGCACCATATCGTCGACATAATTTAGCTTGACGAATAAATTCAGCCTCACCTTCTTTCAATGAAATAGAATTTACAATCGCTTTTCCTTGCACACATTGAAGACCTGCTTCAATCACATCCCATTTCGATGAATCAATCATGATAGGAATACGAGCAATATCTGGTTCTGATGCCACTAGATTTAGGAAATGCTTCATCGCTTTTTGAGCGTCGAGCATACCTTCATCCATATTGATATCAATAATTTG
>DATCVG010000049.1:0-5375 GCA_036567085.1 Candidatus Methylopumilus sp. | reverse complement strand
GGAACATTCCATGAAAAATGAGCTCATCTTGGCTGAAAATATCCATCAACCTAAAAAAAAGGCATTAGATCGGTTAGAAGAAATTTTAGCAACATGTCATCTAGCATCTTTGAAGTCTAGATTTTTACCCATCATTTAATAAAGGAGAGCTGTATGCGTTTTATGGTAAGTTTTATTTTTTTGATTATCTCATCATTAGGGTTTGCTGCAGGCAAAAACCCGGCATTCTCAGGACCTGATTTTACAGGTGTTTATCAATGTACTGGCAGTGATACGCACGAGGGTGCATACAAAGGCCAAGTGACCATAAAATTAAAAAAAGAACATAGCCAGGCTCAGTATGGTAGCTATGATTTTCTTCTTGAGGTACCTGGTTTTGGTAAATATCCAGGCCATATGGCAGCCAATGGCTTAAATGCTGCGATATATTTTGCATTAGAAAATCAATCAACACATGATTTTGGTACAGGCATTGCGCAGTTTACAAAAAATGCAAAAGGCCAATGGCAGTTTCATAAGTTTTATTATGAACCACAATTCAAAGGTGGCAACTCAGGATTTGAAGATTGCGTGAAGCAGTAATTTTTACATTGTGAATGTAACATCAAATAAGCAAGATAAAAATTTAGCGATAGAAGCATCAAGACAGGCTCGATTCGAGAGCCTGTCATCCATAGAGTTTCCAGAAGTACTGCCCGTTTCACAAAGAATCGAAGAGATTCATGAAGTGATTTTAAATCATCAAGTGGTGATTTTGTGTGGTGAAACAGGTTCAGGTAAAACTACACAACTCCCTAAGATATGCTTGAAGCTGGGCCGTGGTATTAAAGGCCTTATTGGCCATACACAACCAAGACGCATCGCTGCAAGATCGGTGGCATCTCGTATTGCATCAGAACTTAAAGTACCCTTAGGTGATGCGGTAGGTTTTAAGATTCGATTTGCAGATAAAGTGTCTGCACAAACACTCATTAAAGTCATGACCGATGGTGTTCTCTTGGCAGAGACACAAACTGATCCTGATCTTAAACAATATGACACCATTATTATTGATGAGGCGCATGAGCGGAGTCTTAATATTGATTTTCTTTTAGGCTATTTAAAGCAACTCACCCTTAGACGCTCAGATTTAAAAATTATTATTACCAGTGCCACGATTGATGTGGAGAGTTTCTCAAAACACTTTAATGACGCACCTATTATTGAAGTGTCAGGCCGCACATATCCTGTTGAAATTCGTTATCGACCTTTGGAAGTCAAAGATGAAGATGATCAAGAAGAAAAAATTGAAGAGGCCATTCTTGATGTCGTGAAAGATTTTTCAAAAGTAGGTGGCGATACACTGATTTTTTTACCCGGTGAGAGAGAAATTAGAGATGTGGCTGATTTCTTGAAAGCTAAATTGCCACCCCATTATGAAGTGCTCCCTCTTTTTGCAAGACTCTCTCATGATGAACAACAAAAAATATTCAAAGGTTCGAACGGGCGACGTATTATTTTGTCAACGAATGTCGCCGAGACATCCCTCACCGTCCCTGGCATTAAATATGTCATCGATCCTGGTATTGCGAGAGTGAATCGCTATAGCACCCGAAACAAAGTCGAACAATTACAGATTGAAAAAATTTCTCAAGCGTCAGCCAAACAGCGAAGTGGCCGATGCGGGCGTGTCTCGGATGGTATTTGTGTGAGACTTTATTCCGAAGAGGATTTTAATGCGAGGCCTTTATTCTTAGATCCTGAAATTTATCGATCATCATTAGCCTCTGTCATTTTAAAAATGGCATCACTTCATTTAGGCGATGTATCACAGTTCCCTTTTATACAGCCACCGAGTCGCCGATTTATTCAGGATGGTTATTTATTATTGCAAGAATTAGGTGCTGTGAATGACCACTATGAATTAACGCCGATCGGTCGAGATTTAGCGAAGCTTCCGATGGATCCGAGATTAGGCCGCATGCTGCTACAAGCTAAAAAAGAAAATGCATTGTCTGAACTTCTTATTATTGTGAGTGCTTTAAGTATTCAAGATCCAAGGGAGCGACCTTTGGATAAAAAAGCTGAAAGTGAAGCGGCACAAGTAAGATTCTTTGATGAAAAATCTGATTTTATGTCTTACTTAAAACTCTGGACATTTTTTGATGAAGCGATAAAGAAGAAGACTTCACAAAATCAGTTAAGAAAATTATGTCATGCCCATTTCTTATCTTACTTAAGGATGCGTGAGTGGCGAGATCTCTATGAACAAATTCGCGAACTCCTATCAGAGATGCATTTTAAAATGAATGAGATGCCAGCGAATTATATGCAGATTCATCGTTCTATCTTATCGGGTCTTTTAGGCAATATCGGTACCAAAGCGCTAGAAGATGATTCTTATATCGGTGCTAGAAATATTCATTTTCATTTATCGCCTGGCTCTAATATTAAAAGAAGAAAATCCAAATGGGTCATGGCCGCAGAGCTTGTCGACACCACAAAACTATATGCGAGAACAGCAGCTGAAATTGATGTGACATGGATTGAATCTTTAAGTCACCATCTAGTGGAGCGTCATCATACCGATCCTTATTGGGATACTAAATTAGCGCGTGTGAATGCCCACGAGAGAATTTCGCTTTATGGGCTCACGATTGTACCTAAAAGAAATGTGCACTTTGGCCCCATCAATCCTGATATTGCGCGCGAGATATTCATTAGACAAGGTTTAGTCCAAGGGGGTTACGTCTCAAAAGGATTATTTTGGAAACATAACCAAGATTTAATCAGTGAAGTTGAACTTCTCGAACATAAAGCAAGACGTCTTGATGTGTTAGTGAATGAAGAAGATCTTTTTCAGTTTTATGATACAAAAATTCCGCAAGGGATTATCAATGGTGATGGATTTGAGGATTGGCGACGCGAAATTGAAATCAAAGAGCCTAAAGCTTTATTCCTCACCAAAGCACTCCTTATGAAAAGGGATGCGAATGAGATTACAGAAATTCAATACCCCGAAACGCTAGATATAGATGGCGTCATGATTCCACTCAAATATCGTTTTGAGCCAGGCCATAGGGACGACGGCGTGACAGCTATGATTTCTGAAATTGATTTTCATCAATTAGACTTAAATAGATTGCAGTGGTTGGTGCCTGGCATGATTCGTGAAAAATTGAATTGTATTTTTAAGTCACTCCCTAAACATCTTCGTATACAACTTTTGCCTCTTGCGGATAGCGTGACAGAATTCTTAACCCAATACAAAACGTATCATCATTTATTTCAATCGATCAGTGATTTTATTCTAAAAAAAACGAAAGAGCCTTACATGATTGATCAAGATGAGATTGAAAGTCTACCTCGTCATTGTTTTATGAATATTGAAGTCATAAATCAAAAAAATGAGATTGTCATTCAAGGACGTGATTTAAATCTACTCAAAAATTCAGTAAAGCCTCAGGTACATGTGAAAAGGAATGAGAAGACAAATGGGATTGAGCGATTCAATTTAAAACGGTGGGATTTTGATGCGTTACCGAATACGGTCGATTTAAATGCGCATCAAAAAGATTACAAAGGTTTTGTAGGACTATCAGATGATGACGAGTCGGTATCGATTCGTGTCTTTATCTCAGAAGAAGAGATGAAGCAATCACATCGTCAAGGGGTGTTGAGATTATTGAGTTATGAATTAAAGCCTCAACTCAAGCAACTTGAAAAAGAATTAAATCAACTTAAAGAAACACAGCTTTATCTACGAGATATGATTGAGCCTGATGAATTAAGAAGTGATGTGATTGAAATGGTTTTAGATTCGGCCCTAAGCCATGAGGAGGTTATGCCACGAAATGCGAGCGATTTTTTATCGCTTGTAAAAAAGATGAAACATCTGTTGCCACAAACGATGAAGGCCATGCTCGACACCATTCATTTAAGTGCGTCATATTATCATCAGTTAAAAGAGCTATTAAATAAACTTACCCCGATACAAAAAAGATCAGAATCCATTTTTATTAATCGCATGCATTTTTTAATACATAATGAATTTATTTTAACGACACCCTCTCATGTGTTTTCTCATTTACCCCGCTATTTAAAAGCGCTGATGATTCGAATTGAAAAATTTGCTTCAAGAGTAGACAAAGATGCATTATTACAAAAAGACATTGACCGTATTCATCAATTGCTCGATGCGAGATTAAAGCCTTATACCTCTAAAAAAATGACGCCACCTCAAGCCTTGAGAGATTTTCCATGGCAGATTGAAGAGCTTCATGTGTCATTATTTGCCCAGGATTTAAAAACGGCATACCCGGTGTCCCTTAAGCGTCTAGAAAAAGCATTGGACGATATTCCATATTACGCATGAGAGATTTATTTAAAAAAATATTCCGTGAAGAAGTGATGGATGATGATATCAGTATTGAGGTTAGTGAATCTGAAGGTGTGCGCTCACTTCACTTTGCATCTCACGCGATTCAAAGTTCGATGCGCATAAAAAAACCTTTTCATTTAGAGCTCACATATACCAGGGCCATGATGATGTTTTTACTTTTCCATCCTCGTCCAAAGAAGATTTTATTAATTGGTTTGGGTGGGGCATCGATTCCTAAGTTTATCCATCGTTTTTTATCTGACATGAAATCGACTGTGGTGGAGATCCATAGAAAAGTGATTAGTGTCGCGCATCAAATGTTTTATCTGCCACCTAATGATCAGTCACTCAAAGTGATTCATGGCGACGGGATTCCTTATATGAAAAAGCACCTGCAGTCGACAGATATATTGATGATTGACGCTTTCGATCCTGAAGGTATTCCTAGAAACTTTAGAAGCCTTTCATTTTTTGATGTATGTAAATCCACTTTGCGAGTGGACGGTATCTTTGTGATGAATATATGGGCGAGTGATCCCTATTATGATCTTTACATTGACCGCATGCGTCGTGTCTTTGATGATCTTATTTTAGTGATTCCTACAGGCAAACCAGGCAACCAAATCGTATTAGGATTTCATGATATACCGCGTGAACTCGATGTGAAGACTTTAAGAGTCAAAGCGAAATCACTCGAGAAAACATACGGACTTGAATTTTTAGCATTCTTTAATCAGCTTTTGCTTCATAATCATCAACCATCGCATACGCTTCATTTTGATCGTTAATTTTTTTAAAGGTATAAAGATTTGAATTATCAATTTTTCGCAACGTGCCCAAGAGGTTTGGAAGCTTTATTGGTCGATGAACTCTCTCGCAATCAAGCCCATAAAATCATAGCAGTCGATGGCGGTGTTTCTTTTGAAGGTAGCTTAGAAATCATGTATCGTGTGAATTTGCATTCGCGCATCGCCACGCGTGTTTTATCTCGTGTAGGTCAGGGCATATATACGTC